>JBILKC010000284.1:0-3644 GCA_044376885.1 Hylemonella sp.
ACATGGGTCCCCATGCCTGGGAGCTTGTGTTCTGCACTCAAACCCTGCTGGCCACACACACCAATACCAATCAGGCCGCCCATGCTGGTGCCCACCCAGTCCAGCGTGGCAGGTGCCAGGACATTGGTCAATGCCAGCATGTCCGCTGCGTAAACGGGTATTTGGTAGCCCATAGGGGCTTGCAACCAGTCGCTTTTGCCGCGACCAACAACATCCGGGCAGATCACGCGAATGGCCTGCGGTTTTGCCGCACACAAGGCTTGTGCGAGTACATCGAAGTCACGCCCTTGGCGGGACAGGCCGTGCACACAAAGCACCACATGACCGGCCTGTGGGTTGCCCCATTGCCAATACGCCATTTTGTGACCTGCCCGGGTGTCGGGGCAGTCTAGGTAATGAAGGGTAGGTTCAGTCATGTGAATTCTGTTGAGATAATGACAGCATCCTAATTCAATCACTATCGCCATTGATTTGGCTTGCCGGAGAAAACCCATGCTCAAAGGAAAAACTGCTCTTGTCACAGGTTCCACCAGTGGAATTGGCTTGGGGATCGCCAAGGCACTGGCGCGCCAGGGTGCCAATATCGTGATGAACGGTTTTGGCGATGTGGATGGGCCCAAAGCAGAGATTGCCGCTTTGGGCGTGAACGTGTTTCATCACGGCGCGGACATGAGCAAGCCCGAGGACATCAGCGACATGATGAACGAGGCAGCCAAACAGTTCGGGAGTGTCGATATTCTGGTGAACAATGCGGGTATCCAGCATGTGGCGCGCGTTGAGAACTTCCCGGTTGAACGCTGGGATGCCATCATCGCCATCAACCTGTCCAGCGCTTTTCATGCCAGCCGTCTGGCCTTGCCGGCCATGCAAAAAAAGAACTGGGGTCGCATCATCAATATCGCGTCTGTCCACGGCCTGGTGGCCTCAGCGGAGAAGTCAGCTTATGTGGCCGCCAAGCACGGCATCGTGGGGTTGACCAAGGTCACAGCGCTCGAGAACGCCAACAGCGGTATCACCTGCAATGCCATTTGCCCCGGCTGGGTGCTGACCCCCATGGTGCAAAAACAAGTGGATGCCAAAGCCGCCAGCCTTGGCATTTCAAACGAGGAAGCCAAAAATATCCTGTTGGGTGATAAAGAACCCTCCATGCAATTCACCACTCCGGACGAACTGGGCGAACTGGCCGTGTTTTTCTGCTCACCCGCCGCCAACAATGTACGTGGCGTTGCCTGGAATATGGATGGCGGTTGGGTTGCGCAGTAATTGCTGCAAAGCAACGTCGTTTTCCAGCTTGAGCACTCGTATCTCGGCTCGGCGACTCAAGCTTTGATCTGGTTTTTAACTCGGCTATCGAAAAAGAAGCGCAACAGCACGCGCCTCAATGCTTTGGCCCAGACCAACCGGGCCGAGTTTTTCTGCAGTTTTCGCCTTCACATTGACCTGATCCAGCCCAACGCCCAGCAAGGTTGAGATGCTTTTGCAGATGGGGCTGATAAAGGGTGCCAGCTTGGGTGCCTGGGCAATGACGGTGCAGTCCACATTGCCGATCTGCCAGCCAAGAGCACGCACTTTTGCGGCCACTTCCGATAGCAAACTAGTTGACTTGGCTCCCTTGAATTGGGCGTCGGTGTCGGGAAAGTGACGACCGATATCGCCTAATCCCGCCGCCCCCAGCAACGCGTCAATGATGGCGTGCAACAGCACATCGGCATCGGAATGACCCAGCAAACCCAGATGGAATGGAATATCGACACCGCCGAGGATCAGTTTTCGCCCTGCCACCAGGGCATGCACGTCCCAGCCTTCGCCAATTTTGAAATTACAGACGGTCATTTTTTGATCTTTCTCTGTGAATCCACTCACCCTACCCCAGGTACCACTTGCGGTTGCTGCCGGCTTAGCAAAACCGCTTGAGCCAGGGCAAAGTCTTCGGGGTAGGTCACCTTGAAGTTCTGTGCGCTGCCGCCAACCAGTCTGGGTGCCAGGCCCAGGTGCTCCATGGCACTGGCTTCGTCAGTTACCCGGTCTCCGGCCTGCGCAAGGGCCTGGCGCAGCTGTCCGATACGGAACATTTGAGGCGTTTGAGCCAGCCACTTGTCGTTGCGATCGAGCGTGGCAGAGACCCGGCCGGCAGCTTCCTGCTTCAGGGTGTCGGGCAGTTTGTGGGCCAGCAGCCCCCCCACCTCATCGTCACGGCAGGCTTCAATCAGGGCAAGAATCTGGCTGGGCTCAATCAGGCAGCGCGCGGCATCGTGGACCAAGACCCAGTCCAAGGGTTGAGCACCCAGGTCCAGCAGCTGGGTTAAACCATTAAAAACGCTTATCGCCCTTGTCTGGCCTCCACATTTCGCTATCAAAAGAGGAGTTTTAGACTGGTCAAAGAAAGTATCTCCTGGCGCCACAACCACCAGGGTAGAGACGATAGCAGGCACCTGGCCAAAAGCCGCCAGGGTGTGCATGACCAGGGGTTGACCGGCCAGCATCTGGTATTGCTTTGGACTTGACGTGCCGGCCCGGGAGCCACTGCCCGCACAGGGTATCAAGGCCCAACAACGGGCCTGGGGTTCAGATCCTGTCTGCTGCGGCTGGGATGGGGGCGTGGCTGTAAGCATGGTGAGCAGCTATTTTAGGTGGAGGACTGTGGCTGGCGCAGGCCTGCGGTGGCGCACTGAATTGCCTCCCCTGCGTTAAAATCTAGCCGGTCTTGATGAACACCCCCCGATTCTCTATCGGGGGGTGTTTTCTATTTGGCCAATATAACCACACACCATGCAACTTCCCAAACTTCTGGCCAGCAAACGCTATACCCTGCCCCTTCCGGTGGGATCGGCAGACTCGCTGATGTTGGCCACGCTGGCACAACGGGAAAAATCTAACGGCCTGATCACTGCCATCGTGACGGCTGAGGCCACCGATGCCCAGCGCCTGATTGACGAAATTGCATTTTTTGCACCGGATTTGCGTTGTGCCCTGTTCCCCGACTGGGAAACGCTGCCGTATGACACGTTTTCGCCGCATCAGGATTTGATCAGCGAGCGTCTGGCCACCTTATGGCGCCTGTACCAGCATGGCAACCAGTTGCGCGGGGGGGGTGATGCCGCTGATGTGGTGGTTATGCCCGCGACCACGGCGCTTTACCGGTTAGCTCCCCCCAGCTTTTTGGCGGGTTGCACCTTTGAGTTCAGGGTCAAGCAACAACTCAACGAGGCACAACTCAAGGCGCAGCTCAGTCTGGCGGGTTACAACCATGTCTCCCAGGTAGTCAGCCCCGGTGAATACGCGGTGCGCGGCGGACTGATTGATCTGTTCCCCATGGGCTCTGCGGTGCCGTATCGGGTCGACCTGTTTGACAACGAGATTGACTCCATCCGGACGTTTGACCCCGACAGCCAGCGCAGCCTGTACCCGGTGCCTGAGGTGCGCTTGCTGCCCGGCCATGAATTTCCCATGGACGAGGCCTCGCGCAAAGGCTTTCGAAAACGCTGGCGCGAACTGCTGGAGGGCGACCCCACCAAAAGCCGCATCTACAAAGACATGGGCAATGGCGTGGCCACCGCCGGTATTGAGTACTACCTGCCGCTTTTCTTTGACGAGACCGCCACCGTATTTGACTATTTAGGGAAAAACGCCACGCTGGTTCTGCA
>JBILKC010000048.1:0-11991 GCA_044376885.1 Hylemonella sp.
ATCTTGCCGTGACCGCCCTCTACGCCATTTCCGCCTTTGGGGTGAACAGGATATTTGCCTTTATTGAGAAAAAAGCGCAGATACCCGGATTCATCGTGGCCGGCGCAACCGGTGGAGGCCATTGACATGAATCCCACTTTCGTTCTGCTTCGGGGGCAATGATGATGGGCCTGGATCTTTCATTTGTCAGCTGGGACATCATCAGCAAGTTTGTCGCAAAAGGCTTCTGGTTCAGCCTTCAGCTCACCATCGTCGCGACGTTAGGCGGCATTTTTTTCGGAACCTTGCTGGCGCTGATGCGGCTCTCAGGCAACAAACTGCTCATGATCCCCGCCACCATCTATGTCAACGGCATGCGAAGCATTCCGCTGGTGATGGTCATTTTGTGGTTCTTCCTGCTGGTGCCTATTTTGATCGGCAAGCCCATTGGTGCCGAGTTGTCTGCCAACATCACCTTCATTGCTTTTGAGGCAGCTTATTTCAGCGAGATCATGCGTGCGGGTATCCAGTCTATCCCGCGTGGTCAGGTATTTGCCGGGCAGGCGCTGGGCATGAGCTATAGCCAAAACATGCGCCTGGTGGTCTTGCCCCAGGCCTTTCGCAACATGTTGCCGGTGCTGTTGACCCAGACCATCATTTTGTTTCAGGACACTTCACTGGTGTACGCCATTGGTGCCTACGACATGCTCAAGGGCTTTGTGACTGCCGGCAAAATTTACGGCCGGCCAGAAGAAGCCTATTTGTTGGCCGCAGTGGTGTATTTTGTGATCTGCTTTGGCCTGTCTTATCTGGTCAAACGGTTGCAGGCCAAGATCGCCATCATTCGTTAAAAATACCATTCAAGGTACACCATGATTGAAATTAAAAACGTCTCCAAATGGTACGGTTCCGTACAGGTGCTTAACGATTGCTCGGTCAGCATTAACAAGGGCGACGTTGTTGTTGTCTGTGGCCCATCGGGCTCAGGCAAGTCCACGTTGATCAAAACTGTCAATGGTCTGGAGCCGATCCAAAAAGGTGAAATTCTGGTTGATAGCGTCAACCTTTATGCTGATAAAACAGATTTGCCCAAGTTACGCAGCCGCGTTGGCATGGTGTTCCAGAGTTTTGAGCTGTTTCCGCACTTGAGCGTGACAGAAAACCTGACCATTGCCCAGATCAAGGTGTTGGGCCGCAGCGCTGATGAAGCCAAAACCCGTGGTTTGAAGATGCTTGACCGCGTGGGGCTGATGGCTCACAAAGACAAATTTCCTGGTCAACTCTCTGGCGGTCAACAGCAGCGTGTGGCCATTGCCCGGGCGCTGTCCATGGACCCGATCGTGATGTTGTTTGACGAGCCTACCTCTGCGCTTGACCCAGAAATGGTGGGCGAGGTGCTGGATGTCATGGTGGCACTGGCCAAGGAAGGCATGACCATGATGGTGGTCACCCATGAGATGGGTTTTGCCCGCAAGGTGGCCAACAGGGTGATTTTCATTGACGTGGGTGGGCGCATTCTGGAAGACTGTTCCAAGGAAGACTTCTTTGGCAATCCTGATGCCCGTCAACCACGGACAAAAGACTTTTTGAACAAGATTTTGCAGCACTAGGCTGCTCGTTGTTCACCGGGCATCAGGCCCAGGGAAAAAGCCCGCGCTCGTGTTCCCCGGCCTTCGGCCGCCTCCTTGACCTCGCTTCGGCTTTCGACCTGGGCCTGATGCCCACCGGTTTTGCGACAATCACCGCATGACCCAAGAAATCGCTGAAATCACACTCACCCGACCGGATGACTGGCACCTGCATGTGCGCGATGGTGACGCGCTCAAGGTTGTGGTGCCCCACACAGCCACTCAGTTTGGCCGGGCCATCATCATGCCCAACCTCAAGCCCCCCGTGACTACGTCCGCGCAGGCCTTGGCTTACAAGGACAGAATTTTGGCGGCGGTGCCTGCGGGGGTGAACTTTGAGCCTTTGATGACGCTCTACTTGACGGATAACCTTCCGCCCGAAGAGATTGGGCGCGCCAAGGCGGCGGGTGTTGTGGCCTGCAAGCTGTATCCAGCCGGTGCCACTACCAACAGTGATGCCGGTGTGACCGATATCCGCAAGACTTACAAAACCCTGGAAGCTATGCAGCGTGAAGGGCTGCTGCTGCTGGTGCATGGTGAGGTGACTTCGCCAGACATAGACTTGTTTGACCGGGAGGCGGTCTTTATTGACACCCATCTCATTCCTTTGCAGCGCGATTTCCCTGAGCTGAAAATTGTGTTCGAGCACATCACCACCCGCGAGGCAGCGCAGTATGTGCGTGAGGCCAGCCCATTGACTGCGGCCACCATCACCGCTCACCATCTGCTGTACAACCGCAATGCCATTTTTACCGGGGGTATCCGGCCGCACTATTACTGCCTGCCCGTGCTCAAGAGGGAGCAGCACCGCCTTGCACTCATTCAGGCCGCCATCAGTGGCCCAAGCCGGTTTTTCCTGGGTACGGACAGTGCGCCTCACCCGGCGCACTTGAAGGAACATGCCTCGGGCTGTGCCGGTTGCTACACAGCCCATGCCGCCATGGAGATGTATGCGGAAGTTTTTGACGCAGCAAGTGCGCTGGAACAATTGGAGGCTTTTGCCAGCTTCAACGGGGCAGACTTTTATGGTTTGCCGCGCAACGCCGGCACCATCACTCTGCGCCGTGAGGACTGGATGCCTGCAGACGGATTTGCCTTTGGCGGGACCCAACTCAAGCCCTTGCGTTCAGGCGAGACTTTGCCTTGGCGGTTCGTCGCTTAATTCATCCGTTTCCCCATCTCGGTTTGACAATACCCCCCGGCACGGACCCTCACGCAGCGGATTTTTCCGCAATCGATTGGTCTGCGCCATGGTTAAAGCCCTTGCGTTGGACGGGGCAGGCTGTTGCACAACGGATTGAGCAAGGCGTTGAGTTGCATGCGGCCTTGAACGAGATGACACCCCTCTTGCCCACGCCGCAACAAAAAAGTCTTTGTCCTGGACAGGCATTTGCTCTCCAAGGTGTTCCCAGGTTTGTGCCCCAGTCAGACCTTCCATCTGGCCGGGCTTATGAAGACTATATTTTTCATAGCGGATGTTGCCCGACCCGCTTTGGTGTGCACGACTTTTTCAATGGATTGATCTGGTTGGCATACCCCAAGACAAAGCGCCGCCTGAACCAACTCTCGGCCAGTGAAATTGCGAAGACAGGCGTGGGGGCAGTGCGCGGGCCGGTGCGAGATGCCCTTACGGTGTTTGATGAAAATGCCGCTTTCTTTTGCGGCCCCGACCTGCTCTGGGACGCTTTGCAAGCCAGGCGCTGGCAAGAACTCTTCGTCAACCTGCGCCCGCTGTGGCTGCAAACACGTCTGGTGTTGTTTGGTCATGCGTTGCTGGAAAAGCTGGTTTACCCTAGAAAAGCCATCACTGCCCATGTTTACCGCGTGGAAATTGCTGCAGACCAATTGTTAGATATAGATGCCTGGGTGGCTCAGGATCTGACGGTGGAGAAGCTGGCGAACAAGCCCTTTACGCCCCTGCCCGTGCTGGGTGTGCCGGGTTGGTGTGCTGGCAATGATGCCCCGGCGTTTTATACGGATACGCGTGTGTTCAGGCCACGTGCACAGCCTAAAGAACACAAACCCTGTGGGTTTTTTCCTGGTTAGTCTTGAATTTTTCTGACTGCCCTTAATATTTCATCTGTCGGCCCAACTGTGCGGGTCGCATTAAGGAAATCATGAAACGCATTATTTTGTTCGTCTTGACCAACCTGGCTGTGGTGGTGGTGCTAGGTATTGTGGCCAGTTTGCTGGGCGTCAACAAGTACCTCACGCCCAATGGGTTGGATCTGGGCGCTTTACTCGGCTTTGCCCTCATCATGGGGTTTGGCGGTGCATTCATCTCTCTGCTGATCAGCAAGCCGGTTGCCAAATGGTCATCTGGTGTGCGGGTAATCGCGCAGCCCCAAAACGCTGATGAGGCCTGGATTGTCGAAACCGTTCGTAAGTTTGCAGACAAAGCTGGTATCGGCATGCCCGAAGTGGGTATTTTTGAAGGTGATCCCAATGCCTTTGCGACCGGTGCGTTCAAAAACTCCGCGCTGGTCGCAGTCAGCACCGGCTTGCTGCAAGGCATGACGCGTGAAGAAGTTGAGGCTGTTATCGGCCATGAAGTAGCGCACATCGCCAATGGCGACATGGTCACCATGACGCTGATTCAAGGCGTGATGAACACCTTTGTGGTGTTCCTGAGCCGCGTGATCGGCTATGCGGTCGACAGTTTTTTGCGCAAGAATGATTCTGAAAACACAGGCCCGGGCATAGGCTATATGGTCACCACCATCGTGCTCGATATCTTGTTGGGTTTTCTGGCGGCCATCATCGTGGCCTGGTTTTCGCGCCATCGGGAGTTCCGAGCCGACGCCGGTGCTGCTCAACTCATGGGTCGCAATCAGCCCATGATCAATGCACTGGCCCGTCTGGGTGGCATGCACCCTGCTGAGCTGCCCAAGAGCATGGCTGCCATGGGTATTGCTGGTGGTATTGGTCAATTGTTTTCCACGCACCCGCCGATCGAAGAGCGTATTGCCGCGCTGCAAAACAGCGCTAGGCAATAAACAAGGGATGACTCAACCTGTCGAGCGTATTTGACGAGCCACGGCCTCTGCCACCTTGATGCCATCTACTCCGGCAGACAGGATGCCACCGGCATAGCCGGCACCTTCGCCGGCAGGGTAGAGGCCGCGGACGTTGAGGCTTTGAAAATCATCTCCCCTGGGAATTCGCAACGGGGATGAGGTGCGTGTCTCCACTCCGGTGAGCACGGCGTCCGCCATGTCAAAGCCCTTGATCTTGCGTCCAAAAACCGGGAAAGCTTCGCGGATGGCTTCGATGGCGAAGGCTGGCAGGGCGTTGTTCAGGCTACCCAGTTTGACGCCTGGCTGGTAAGAAGGCAGCACAGTGCCAAGTTGTAAGGACGGCTGGTTGGCCAGAAAGTCGCCCACCAACTGAGCCGGGGCTTCATAAGTGCTGCCGCCCAGCAGGTAGGCGTTGGTTTCCAGCCTTCGCTGCAGCGCAATACCGGCCATGGGACTGATTTCGCCATTGGGCTGGCGCATAAGTTCTTCTCCGGGCATGTCGACACCGAAATCCTTAGGTTCAATGCCCACCACAATGCCGGCATTGGCGTTGCGTTCGTTGCGAGAATACTGGCTCATGCCATTGGTCACCACTCGTCCGGGTTCACTGCTGGCCGCGACCACCGTGCCTCCCGGACACATGCAAAAGCTGTACACGGCCCGACCATTGCCAGCGTGGTGCACCAGTTTGTAATCTGCAGCTCCCAACATCGGGTGTCCTGCGTGCCGACCCCAACGTGCACGGTCTATCACGCTTTGTGGGTGCTCAACGCGAAAGCCCACTGAGAAGGCTTTGGCATGCATCTCCACGCCGCGCTCAAACAGCACTTCGAAGGTATCGCGTGCGCTGTGACCCAGCGCCATCACCACGTGATGAGCTGCAATCTCGTAGGTGCTGCCATCTGTCTGGTTCTGGATCTTCAGGCCGGCAATGCTCATATGGCTGCTTAGCCCTTTAGCTGGTGGTGTGCTTTGATCCTGATTCAGGATGACATCGATCACGCGCTGTTCAAACCGGATCTCGCCGCCCAAGGCAATGATTTTCGCGCGCAGGTTCTCAACCACCTTGACCAGCTTGAACGTACCAATGTGGGGATGCGCCTCCACCAGAATTTCTGGAGGTGCGCCAGCCTGCACAAACTCCAGCATCACCTTGCGCCCCAGATGGCGCGGGTCTTTGATCTGACTCCACAGCTTGCCATCTGAAAACGTACCAGCGCCGCCCTCGCCAAACTGCACATTGGATTCTGGATTGAGAATATGCTTGCGCCATAGGCCCCAGGTGTCCTGGGTGCGTTGCCTGACCGAACGTCCGCGCTCGAGCACAATGGGTTTAAAACCCATCTGCGCCAGCAGCAGAGCCGCGAAAATACCGCATGGACCGAAGCCCACCACCACCGGGCGCAACGGCAAAAACGCGGGCGCCTTGAACGGCAGGTGGTAAGTCTGGTCGGGGGTGAGGAAGATGTGTGGCTTGCCAGCTATTTTTTCCAGCGTCGCCGCTTCACACGTCACCGCCACATCGACGATGTAGACCGCCAGAATGTCGCTCTTGCGGGCGTCAAAGCTGCGTTTGAAAACATGCAGCTGATTTATCTCGGTTTCGGCAACTCCCAAGGCTTGCGCGGCCAGAGTGGTCAAAGCCGCTAAGGGGTGCGGTACCGGAAGACGGTCTTGCGCAGTCTCTGCCGGTGCGTCCGATGCGCGCCGCTCATCCACGGGTACAGCGGATAAAGGGAGTTTGAGTTCAGTCAGGCGGATCATGGCGGAGACAAAATTAAGCTGGCAAGAAACCTTCCACCGAGAAGTAGCGCTCTCCAGTATCGTAGTTAAAGCCCATCACTTGGGCGCCAGCGGGAAGGTGGGACAGGTGTTGGGCAATGGCGGCCAGTGTGGCCCCCGACGATATGCCTACCAGCATGCCCTCTTCACGCGCGCAGAGTCGCGCCATCTCACGAGCGTCTTCGGCCTCGACTTGAATCACGCCATCGAGCAACGCGATCTCCAGGTTTTTCGGGACGAAGCCTGCGCCGATGCCCTGAATCGAGTGGGGGGAGGGTGCACCGCCAGAGATCACTGGTGAGGCCGAAGGTTCTACCGCGTAGACCTTGAGCTTTGGCCAGGCTGCCTTGAGGACGCGAGCGCACCCGGTGAGATGACCACCAGTGCCCACGCCGGTGATGAGCGCGTCCAGCCCTTCGGGGAAATCGCGCAGTATTTCCTGGGCGGTGGTTTTGACGTGGATATCAATATTGGCCGGGTTTTCAAACTGCTGCGGCATCCAGGCGCCGGGTGTGGTGGCAACCAGCTCCATTGCACGTGCAATCGCGCCTTTCATGCCGGTCGCGCGGGGTGTCAGGTCAAAACTTGCCCCATAAGCCAACATCAGACGCCTGCGCTCGATCGACATGCTGTCTGGCATCACCAGAATCAGTTTGTAGCCCTTGACAGCTGCTGCCATGGCCAAGCCCACGCCGGTGTTGCCCGAAGTCGGCTCGATGATGGTGCCACCGGGCTCCAGCAGGCCGCGGCTCTCGGCGTCTTCAATCATGGCCATACCTATTCGGTCCTTGATTGAGCCACCAGGGTTGCTGCGTTCGGACTTGATCCAGACCACGTGGTTGTTGCCAAACAAGCGGTTGATGCGCACATGTGGCGTGTTGCCGATGGTGTGCAATATGTTTTGAGCTTTCAAGGCAAGACTCCGGTGATTCTTTGAGGATGATTATTGAAGTATTCGGCAAGCATTGTCTCAGCAGCCCATAATCGGGTTGTGAAGCTCACTAGGCCGCCGCTGGTGCAATCTGGGAAACCAGGCACTGGAGGAACGTCCGGACTGCACAGGGCAGCGTAGCAGCTAACGGCTGTCCACCGTGAGGTGAGGATCAGAGCAACAGAGACGAGCCGATTAATTTCGGGTGAAACGGGCAATCTCTACGCGCAGCAATACCAAATAGGCACACGTTGAAGGGGCCCCCCGAGTGTGCGGGTAGGTAGCATTGAGCCGGCGGGGTGACCCCCGGCCCAGATTAATGGCGGTCACGCCGTGAGGTTCGTAAGAACTCCCCGGCGCACAGAATCCGGCTTATCGGTGAGCTTCACACTTTTTTAGTTCTGCGACAGCAGGGAGCTGCCCCAGGCAAACACTGAGTTGGGTGCCGTGGTGCGCACAGGTGTTTGAACCGGTTTGGAAAAAACGCCGCGTTTGGTTTTACGGCTCTCAACGCTGACGCCCTTGAGCAGTTGCTCACTAACCAAGGAAGACAGTTTGATGGCGTGCATATGTTCAGTCATTTTGATGTCCAGCACGCTCCACAGGTCGTTCGTCAGGGCACCTGCCAAGTCTTGACTTCCGTTCTCACCGGTGCGAATGTGCTCCTGCGTGGCACTGGCGCGGTCAACGGCCAGAATAATGTCTGCCATCGAGATGGTTTGTGCTGAGCGACCCAGCGAGTAGCCGCCACCGGGGCCGCGTGTGCTTTCAACCAAACCCTGCTGGCGCAATTTGCTAAAGAGTTGCTCCAGATACGACAGAGAAATGTGATGCCTTAAAGCTATTTCTCCCAGAGGCACGGGGCCAGACTGTTCACGCAGCGCAATGTCAATCATGGCGGTTACAGCAAAACGACTTTTGGTGGTGATACGCATCAGGTGCTCCCAAGGGCATGACACAAAATTGTGACTGAAAGGAATATAAGATCGAATTCAGTTCGCGTAAATTCGTATTTTGTACAATTTAACTTCGAAAATTACGATGGATTTATTTCTGACAAGATATTCTTTTGTGAAAGAAAGTATATGAATTTCAAGCACTTACATTACTTTTGGGTGGTAGCTAAGGCCGGTGGGGTGATGCGCGCAGGCGAGCAATTGCATACGACGCCGCAAACGCTTTCCGGACAAATCAAGTTACTGGAAGAGCAGTTTGGTCACAAGCTGTTCCGTAAAAGCGGACGTAATCTGGAGCTGACCGAAGCCGGGCGCGTGGCGCTGGGCTATGCGGATCAGATTTTCACGCTGGGCGCAGAGCTGGAAACCCATGTTCGCAAAGCCCGGGGCGAAACCCGGGTGTTGGAGTTCCGGGTGGGTGTGGCCGATTCGGTGGCCAAGTCAATGGCCTATCGCTTGTTGGAGCCGGCGCTGAACATGTCGCAGAGCACGCGCCTGATTTGTAGCGAGGGCAAGTTCCCCGACTTGCTGGCACAACTGGCGCTGCACAAGCTGGATTTGGTGATAGCCGATGAGCCCATGTCGAGCCGAGTCAGCGTGAAGGCCTTTAACCATCCCTTGGGCCGCACTTCGGTCAGTTTTTTTTGCACCCTCGCTTTGAGAGCCAAACTCAAGGGCGACTTTCCGCAGTGCCTGAATGCCACACCCATGCTTATTCAAGGCGCAGGGACAGCTATCCGACAGCAGTTTGAGGCTTGGCTGACCAAGCACCAACTCAACCCGCAAATCGTGGGTGAATTTGATGACGGAGCCCTGATCAAGGAGTTTGGTCGCCAAGGTCGGGGGGTGTTCATGGTGCCCAGCGTGCTGGAGGATGAAATCAAGTCTCAGCTGGATGTACATCTGATCGGCAGAACCGACGAGATGGTCAACGAGTTTTTTGCCGTATCCGTTGAACGGCGCATCAGCCACCCCTGTGTGGTGGCGATCACACAGACCGCACGGGAGCAACTGTTCAGCGCGTGAATTTTTCCGCTAGGGGTTTAAAACCGTTCGTGGGCAAGCAGGTAACGCCACTGCCCTTGCGGCAGTTGCGCCATCGCAACTCTTCCGATGCGCTGGCGTTTGATAGCCAGAATTTTGAGTTCTGCCAAGTCGCACAGAAAAGCAATCAGCCCAGGGTGGAAGCCCTTGACTGCAAAGCGAAGTGAGCTGCGCCCCTCGCCCGAGCTGCTGACGCTTACTTTGGTAGCCGGCAGTGGGGGCTCATGGCGTTTGAGAGCCCGTTCGATGGGCAGCAGCGACTGGGACGTTATCTCGCCAGCCACATGGACCATGAACTCGTGTTCCAACAGGGCGGCGTCTTCGTCAAGCTTTCGCGCCACGCGCCAGTCTTGCGTGAACACGATCAGTCCGCTGGCTGCGGCTTCTAATGGCACATGGCGGGTGAGCGCGTTGAAATGCCGTTTGAGTACGCGCTCATCAGACGTGTCTTGCGCAAAGTGTGTAGTTGGGTTGAGTGTTGCTTGCGCTTGTGCCTCGGTTATATCCGGCGGTTTATGCAACAGTATCGTGATGGGCGCAGGTGCCTGAACCGTGGCGTTGGAATCAATCTCAATGGTATGGGTGGTGACCCGAAAGGGGGGCTCTTGAACTACCTGACCGTTGACACGGACAAAACCGTTCTGGATGAACTGTTCGGCTTGCCGCCGTGAGCAGTTGCATAGCTCTGCCACGCGTTTGGCCAGGCGGATGCCTTCAGAATCCCGAGGTGCTATCACGGTTTTGGTACGTTCAGGCTGAGTGCCTCAATCCGCTCGACGTGAGCCAGCAGGGAACGCTTGGCTATCGGCCAGATACGGGGGGGCACATCGTCGTAGGCGAGTGCCACCCACTCGTCCATGCTGCCTTTCGGTAATGCCTGCATGACGGAGAGTATCTTTGCCTCGCGTTTTAAGCGGTGGGCTTTGAGGCGGCTAATTTGACTGGCGGCATCGGCCAATACATAGCCGTGAGCAGGCAAAATGAATTCAATGCCATGTTCCTGGCAGGCCATGGCAAGCTTGTCGAGCGAATCCAGATACGCAACCATGTTGCCGTCCGGCGGGTCCACCACAGTGGTGCTGCCGTTAAGAATGTGGTCGCCCGAGAAGAGCAGTCCGTCTTCTATAAGCACGAGGCACAGGTGGTTGGCAGCATGTCCCGGGGTATGGATGACTTTGAGACTGTGGGTTGTTTTGGTCGCTTGCTCTTTACCGGTAAGGGTTATGAGCTCCTGATCTTGTAGCAACTGATCAGGCTCAAAAAAACTGTTGGTACGTGCGGTCTCGGCTGAGGGCAGGCCCAGAATGGGTGGTGCAGTCTGGCTGCGCGCTCCGGATTCCGCGGCGCACAAGGCCTGTAAAGGCCGGGCCCCGGGTGAGTGGTCAGCATGTGAGTGGGTGCACACAATCATGCGTACATCTCCGTCTGCTGCGCGCCACAGCCGTTGCAAATGCTCCGGGTCAGCCGGCCCCGGGTCAATCACTACAAAGCCGGTGGCTGCATCGCCCACCAGGTAACTGTTGGTGCCCGGTCCGGTCATCAAGCCGGGGTTTGGAGCGGTCAGCCGTATCACGTTTTTCAGCAATTGGACTGGATTTACAGACTGCCAGTCGAGTCTGTGTAGGTTATCGTCAGACCCGTAAGCGCTGCGAGGTTCAACGAGAAGTAGCTCGCCATAGGCCGAGTCCGCGCTTGTGAAAGTCTGCGGCTGCCCGCTGACCAAGCCCCTGGGCGCGGCGGGTGCTTCTAAGGGTTCGTTCTGAGGGATCAGACGTTGATTTGCTCTTACCATTGGTCAATTACATCACGGAGCATTCATGAAACAACGGCGTTCAACAACTCTTCCATTCACGCATGCTTTGACCCGGCCTCTGGTCTGTGTAGCCTTGGCCTGCGCAGCGTTGCTAACAGCCTTTGGCGCCAGTGCCCAAGCATGGCCTGGCAAGCAGCCCATCAAATTGATTGCAGTGTTCCCCCCAGGTGGCTCGGTAGACCAGGTAGCGCGCATTCTTGCGCAACCGCTGCAGCTGCAACTTGGCCAGAGCATTATTGTGGAGAACAAGGGCGGCGCCTCCGGCTCTATCGGTACCGCATTTGTGGCGGCTTCGCCAGCCGATGGTTACACTTTTGCCGTGGTGTTTGACACGCACGGTGTTAACCCGAGCCTGATCCCCGGCATGCCTTTTGATACCCGCAAGGATCTCGCTCCCATTGCACTGGTGGGCACCTCGCCCATGGTACTTGCCACTTTTGCTGGCTCTGAGTACAAAACTTTTTCTGATGTCGTGGCCTCAGCCAAGGCGAAAAAGAACGTCAGTTACGGTTCTATTGGTTCAGGCAGCCTGGGCCACTTGGCCATGGCCCTGCTGGGCAAAAATGGCGGGCTGGATTGGCAGCATATTCCTTATAGGGGCGGCGGCCCCTTGATGACCGATGCCGTTGCCGGCCACGTTCCGTTGTCCATCGGCTCTGTGTTTGTCACCAAGCCGCATATCGACAGCAAACGCATGCGTCCGCTGGTGGTCACCTCAACCAAGCGGTCACCCGATTTACCCGATGTGCCTACTGTTGCCGAAAGTGGATATCCTGGCTTTGAGGCCCCGGCCTGGTGGGCTATTCTGGCACCTGCTAACACCCCGCCTGAGATTCTCAAG
>JBILKC010000049.1:0-11979 GCA_044376885.1 Hylemonella sp.
GTAGTCGCTCTCGTCGATTCGGAATTCCTGATTCGTTTTTTGAGAAGAAAGACCTTCACATTCACGTCCCTGATGGTGCGACGCCCAAAGATGGTCCGAGTGCAGGTGCCGCTATGACCACGGCCTTTGTTTCTGCTTTGACTTCTATCCCTGTGCGTGCTGATGTCGCCATGACTGGCGAGATCACGCTGCGCGGTGAAGTAACTGCAATTGGCGGTTTGAAGGAGAAACTGCTTGCAGCTTTGCGCGGCGGTATTAAAACCGTTCTGATCCCTGAAGAGAATGCCAAAGACCTCCAAGAGATCCCTGAGAACGTTAAAAACGGCTTGGAGATCATTCCTGTGCGCTGGATTGATCAAGTACTTGAAATTGCCTTGGAGCGTCCGCCGACCCCTTTACCCGACGAAGAGCCGGTTTCTGCTGCTGCACTGCCATCCGATGCCACCGGCGATCAGACCTCAGACTCCGTCAAGCATTGAATTCGCAACCTATCGGTTTTAGAATTTTTAAGGGACTGAAAAACTTCGAAAATATCAAGCTATAATTTGGTCCTTGAAATGCGGGAATAGCTCAGTTGGTAGAGCGCAACCTTGCCAAGGTTGAGGTCGAGAGTTCGAGACTCTTTTCCCGCTCCATTTTTTAAAAGGGAAGCATCAGCTTCCCTTTTTTGTCGGTTTATAAAGGCGCGGTAGCAAAGCGGTTATGCACCGGATTGCAAATCCGTGTAGGTCGGTTCGACTCCGGCCCGCGCCTCCATTTAACGCCTTCCTGCTTGCTACTTAATTGGTAGCATCTAAGGCAAGTAGGAGCTTGTGATGACCAACTTCTCACGTTTACTTTTTAAAGCTGTTTTGTTAACGGCTGCCAGTTTTGGCGTGTTCGCCCAAGATTACCCGGTCAAACCTGTCCGGATTCTGGTTGGATTTACACCCGGTGGCGTGCCTGACATC
Source organism: Hylemonella sp. (assembly GCA_044376885.1). Lineage (GTDB taxonomy): Bacteria > Pseudomonadota > Gammaproteobacteria > Burkholderiales > Burkholderiaceae_C > JBEIGE01. Next base: position 951 of record JBILKC010000049.1, read on the forward strand.
ACTGCTCGCGCACTTGCGTTGAAAATGAGTGACACGTGGAAGCAGCCCGTTGTTGTTGAAAACCGTCCCGGTGCCGGCAGCAACATTGCCGCTCTAGCCGTAGCCACTTCACCTGCCGATGGCTACACCTTGCTGTCAGTTTCATCCGCCCATGCGGTGGCACCTGCAATTTATGCCAAGTTGGGTTATGACCCCTTGAAAGATTTTTCTGCGATATCGCTCACGGGAACCAGTCCTGCCCTGGTGATTGTTTCCCCGGACCTCGGTATCAAGACCATGACGGAGTTCATTGCGTTGGCAAAGTCCCGCCCGGGGCAGCTTAATTTCTCGTCAGCCGGCCAGGGGAGCGGATCGCATTTTGCCGTTGAACTGCTCAAGAGTCAGGCCGGTATTGATTTGGTTCATATCCCCCTTAAAGGAATACCTGAGGCCTTGACAGAAACAATGTCAGGTCGGACCCATCTGTTTGTGTCGCCGTATGCAAGTGCAATCAATCTGGTCAGGGACGGACGCGCAAAGGTCATCGCTGTAACCAGCCTCAAACGCATCCCCGAGTTGCCAGAAGTACCGACGGTTGCTGAAGCCAATTTGCCTGGCTATCAATGGATTTTTTGGTACGGTTTATTGGCGCCCGCTAAGACACCACGCCCTATTATTGACAAAATTAATGTCGAGACCGCCCGTATTTTTGCTCTACCTGAAATTCGCCAGCGTTTTTTCCCTTTAGGCATTGATCCCGTAACCTCAACATCTGCAGACTTTGACAAGCTGTTAGCCGATGAGGTTGCTACTTTCACCAGACTCGCCAAAGCGGCCAACATCAAATTGGATTGAAATCAAATGAAAACACGTATAGGATCCGTTGACATCAACTACACGGTAGAGGGGCAGGGCCCATGGGTCGTGCTGTCTCATTCTTTGGCATGTGACCAGTCCATGTGGGAGCCGCAAATGCCAGCACTTACCGAACATTACTCTGTGTTGCGCTTTGACACCCGTGGGCACGGAGGTTCTAGCTCGCCGCTTGGCCCTTACACGCTGGAAGAATTGGCTGATGATGTGCACGGGCTTCTTGAATTTCTGGGCATCGAGCGAATGCACTGGATTGGCTTATCCCTGGGCGGGATGATTGGCCAGACTTATGCGCTCAAGCATCCTGAAAAATTTGCCAGCATGGTGCTTGCCGATACCACCAGCAGACGCCCCGCCAACGCTGCCGATATGTGGGGGGAGCGCATCCGCATGGCGCAGTCTCAAGGCATGGAGGCGCTCATTGAAAGCACATTGGCCCGTTGGTTCACAGAACCTTTCCGCCAAAAAAACCCGGATGTCATGCTGAAAATTGGCGCCGTGATCCGGTCGACACCAGTCAACGGTTTTTCTGGCTGTTGCGAGGCCATTGCCAAGATTGATGTGTTGGATCGGCTCAAGGAGATTGATTTTCCGGTGCTCGTCATGGTTGGAGAGCATGACCACGGCACGCCGCCGGCAATGGCGCTACAGATTCATGACAACTTGCTACATTCACAATATCTGCTCATTCGTGACGCTGCCCACATCGCAAATATTGAACAGTCAAGTGTGTTTAACGCAGCCATCCTGGATTTTCTTGGTCGACAAAAAGCGACCGTTTGATGTGTTAAAGATTTAAGGATGACCGCGCCGACTTGCATTCGACATTCGGGGAGTGCGTGTAGTTAACGCTTGCTGTGAACTTGTGTGCACAGTGATCATAGCCAGTGAAAACTTGGTAATGGTGCTAGATTCGTCCTCAACGGTACCAGCGGGTCGAGCAGGTTCATGAGATTGGTAAGCTCTTTCAGAGCGAGACCCGGCTCAGCATATAGGTTGTCTCAAGCCGGGCTGTGAAAAAACACCCTTATTCCAATTTGGTGCGCGGGACGGGAATCGAACCCGTACACCCTTGCGGATACAGGATTTTAAGTCCTGGGCGTCTACCTATTCCGCCACCCGCGCTGATTTCATTCGATCGTATCAGAAGACCAACTCTTCGATTTGGCATATGTCTTGCTCAGTAAACAAGCTAATGCAGTTGTTTAAACGCGAAACGCTGTCAACGAGCCATGCAGATGATCTTCAATTTGTACGAAAGACGCTCTAAATGCTTGTGTTTGATACTTTGTTGTTCGGTGGTCATGTTGTTGACCCGTTGCAGGGTCTCGATGGGTACTACGATATTGCCATTAAGGATGGACGTATTTCGGCGCTTTTGCCTGCAGGCACACCGGCCCTCGCAAGCCAGAGAATTGATGTATCGGATAGGCTTGTGATACCCGGCATGATTGACACCCATGCACATGTGTTTGAGCATGTCACCGGCCGATTTGGTCTCGAGGCTGATCTTTGTGGCGTGCATTCCGGAGTGACAACCTTGATTGACCAGGGAGGACCTTCGTGTATGACCTTGCCGGCGTTTCGGGAGTATGTGGTCAAACCTAAAAAGTCTCGCGTGTTTACTTATCTGTCTTCCTACCTTGTCGGTGGTATGGAGGGGCATTTCTATCCATCTTTGTACAAGCCTGACTGTGTTGATGTTGACGCAACTGTCAAGTCTGCCTTGGCGAATCGGGATATTGTGAAAGGCTTCAAAGCGCATGCAGAGCTTGGTGGCTTTGCACGCTGGGGTGTTGATGTGATCCGCCAGTCCTCTGCTATTGCACAGCAAGCCCAGATGCCCCTGTACATTCACTTCGGACAACTGTGGCCTTTGCCGCATGAAGGGACTAACGGGGTTGATCCGGACACCATTCTCAATCAAGTCGTGCCCCTGCTCAAGGCCGGGGATATTCTGGCGCACCCCTTTACCCGGCATCCAGGTGGTTTTGTAGACCGCGCAGGGCGGGTTCATGGCATTGTCAAAGACGCGCTTGAAAAAGGCCTCAAGATAGATGTCGGCCATGGCTCTCACTTCAGTTACAAAATGGCCCGTATTGCGCTTGATGCAGGCATCATGCCCGATACATTGGGTGCGGACATGCACGGTTACAACACCACTGTGCCTCAAGCCCCCGGCACACCGGACGCGCACCCCGACCAAGAGCATATGTTTTTAGGAAAAGTAAGGTTCTCATTGGCCTCGGCCATGACGGCCATGTTGGCGCTAGGCTTACCCCTTACGCAGGTGGTACGGATGGTGACCTGCAATGTGGTGGATGTGTTTGGTTTGCCCATTGAGCTTGGGAGTCTGGGGCTTGGAAACCCTGCGGATATCTCAGTTCTTCATGATGACCGTGGCAGCTGGCTATTGCGCGACAATGAGGGTACCCAACTGCTTGCGCAAAGAGTTTTGCGGCCGGATTTCTGCCTTCTGGCTGGAGCCATCTTTGAAGCCAACGCCTCCATACTGCCAGTCACAGAGCTTGCTTAGGCGGATCTCAATAATCCGTCAGCTTAGATCGTTTGTTCGCCGTGCCTCAATGTAATCCTGCGTCTTAGCCGTGGCACAATGAATCAAATTTACTCAGCCCTCAATCAGCAAATCGAGGCAAACCATGGCCACCAATACTCCCCCCTTTGAAATTCATGTGCATGGCCATGTTCCCTTGCGCGCGGATGTTAAGTTCCAGCAGCTGGAAGAAGCGCTTAAACCGATGTGGCTCTATACAGGTGCCGCCTCGCTCAGCGAAGGCTCGCGCAGCAGTTACGAAGAAGAGCCCGGGATCCAGTTTGATGCAGGCGAACACATACTTAAAATGTGTTGGACCGTGCCAGGTGATGAGGATTTTCGTCAGGCGCTTGATGAAATGTGCATGAGTTTGAACGAACTTTCCGAATCCGGTGCGCCTATCGAAGTTTCCTTCTACGACACCGATTTTGATGAAGACGACGAGACCGATACAACCCAATCACGTGATGATTTCCTCATGCTTTTTGTTGGGCCAAACCCGGCTGCAATCATGCAGGTGCAGAGAGACTTGCTTGTTCAAGACGTCATCAATCTGATGGAGCGCCACTTTGATGGCTCAGAGCTCAGTGGTGTAGTGGGCGAGATCGACAAACTCTTTTCGCTGCGCTTTGATGCCTTGGTCAGTTCCCTGGAAATCGGTAAACCACCGCGCGGTAGCGGTGGCGGGCATAGCGGCTCCGGCCATGGTGGAGGCCGAAAACCCCGGCATCTGCACTGAGTCTGTGTGGAGCCCACCATTGGTCTTCTGATGGTTGAATGGTAGAGAGGACTCGTGTGATAAAATGATTCCATCGTTTGATTCAAATTCATAAACAGTTACTGTAAATTCTTGAAAAATTCTGTTGAAAAAAGCAACGATAGGGTTATCGAGGCGACGATGGGGTTGTCGTCATCAGACAGAACAACCTCTAATCCTGCCATCAGTCTTTTAATATGCTTGCAAATTCAGCTGGCTACATCACCGTAGAGATTTCGAACGCATGCTGAAAAGAATTTCGGTTGACCAACTCAGGTTGGGTATGCACTTGAAAGAGTTTTGTGGCTCCTGGATGGAGCATCCTTTCTGGCGCAGTGGTTTTGTGCTTAAAGATCCCAAGGACATTACCTCCATACTTTCGAGCAGCATCAAAGAAGTATGGATTGACTGTGACAAAGGCCTGGATATACCCGAGGGTGTCGTTGCCGCTTCAGTGGCTGAATCTGAAGCCGTGGTTGACGAAGTGCTCAAGGAGGCCGCCGCCGGTTATCGAAATAACCAGCCCGTATCTCTCGATGCAGAGATGGCACGTGCAGCAAAAATTTGTCAAAGCGCCAAATTGGCCGTGGTTTCCATGTTTCAGGAAGTTCGCATGGGCAACTCAGTGGACTCGGTTTCAGCGCAAAGGTTGGTTGAGGAAATTTCTGATTCCGTTGCGCGAAATTCCGGTGCGTTGATCAGTCTGGCCCGACTCAAATCAGCTGACGACTACACCTACATGCATTCTGTTGCAGTTTGTGCCTTGATGATCGCCTTGGCGCGTCAGATGGGGCTCGATGATGCGACCACCAACGCCTGTGGCGTGGCTGGCTTGTTGCATGACATGGGAAAGGCCTTGACGCCGTCGGAAGTTCTGAACAAACCCGGTAAGTTGACCGACGAAGAATTCGGCATTATGAAGAGTCATCCCGTTGCTGGGCATCGGATTTTGTTAGCATCCGACAATATTTCCCCGGTTTCTCTGGATGTTTGTCTGCACCACCATGAGAAAGTGGACGGATCCGGTTATCCCAAAAGATTCAAAGCTGATGAGATCAGTCTTCACGCCAAGATGGGCGCTGTCTGTGATGTTTACGACGCCATCACGTCTAACAGGCCTTACAGGATGGGCTGGGACCCGGCAGAGGCCTTGCGCAAGATGGCCGAATGGTCTGAAGGCCACTTTGACAAATCGGTTTTTCAGATGTTTGTCAAAAGCTTGGGCATTTACCCTATCGGGTCTCTAGTCCGACTGCAATCCAGTCGCATTGGTGTTGTGATTGAGCAGAACAACAAATCGTTGACAAAGCCTGTTGTGAAAGTTTTTTTCTCCACCAAGTCTGACATGAGAATCATGCCAGAGATTCTGGATCTGTCTTCGCCACGCACCTCAGACAAGATTGCCGGCCGTGAAGACCCTGAGAAGTGGAAATTTCACGATCTGACTGAGATGTGGTCAGGTTTCTCTGCCCCAGTTTGGTAGCCAACTCAAGCGGAGCTCAGCGTTTTTTATACTGAGCAGCACCAAAATAGTTGTCCCGGGTAGATTGGTCAATCACAGGCTTGCGCAAGTGTGCTAAAACCTCAACTCCCCGCTTAACGGCCGGACGTTGTGAAATGGTGTCAAACCATTTTTTCAGGTGCGGGTAGTCCACCCAGTCTATGCCTTGGTTCTGCCAGCTTCGCAGCCACGGAAAGATAGCAATATCTGCAATGGTGTAGGTGTTTCCTGCTATGAATTTATGAGTGGATAACTGTTTATCCATAACGCCATAAAGCCGTTTTGCTTCATTGGAATAGCGGTTGATCGCATATTCGATCTTCTCGGGCGCATAAATGCGAAAGTGGTGTGTTTGCCCCAGCATGGGACCCACGCCTCCCATCTGAAACATCAGCCACTGCAGCATATCGAACTTTTGACGATCGGTTTTCGGTAAAAATTTCCCGGTTTTAGAGGCCAGGTACAAAAGAATAGCACCCGACTCAAACAAAGAAATCGGCTTGCCCCCAGGGCCGTCCGGGTCAGTAATAGCAGGGATTTTGTTGTTCGGACTGATCTTGAGAAATTCAGGCGTGAACTGGTCTCCAGCTCCTATGTTGACAGGAATAGCGCGGTAGGCCAGCCTGCATTCTTCCAGCATGATATGAATTTTGTGGCCGTTAGGCGTGGCCCAGGAATAGACGTCGATCATTTTTAGCATCCTCGTGTAATGGGCATTTCTACCGGTTTGGGGTTAACAGCGTATTTACCCAGTTCCAGTTTGGCAATCGCATTGCGGTGAACTTCGTCCGGGCCATCGGCAAAACGAAGTGTACGTGCGTGGGCGTAGGAATAAGCCAGCGGAAAGTCATCGCACATGCCACCGCCACCATGCACCTGCATGGCCCAATCAATTACCTGACAGGCCATGCTGGGGGCGACCACCTTGATCATGGCTATTTCGTTCTTGGCAAACTTGTTGCCACCTACGTCCATCATCCAGGCGGCCTTGAGCGTGAGCAGGCGCGCCATGTCGATTTTGCAACGGGCTTCGGCAATACGCTCCTGGGTAACGGTTTGGGCCGCTACCGCTTTGCCAAAAGCAACCCGGCTTGATGCGCGTTTGCACATCAGCTCCAGTGCTCGTTCAGCTTGACCAATGAGTCGCATGCAGTGGTGAATTCGCCCGGGTCCGAGGCGCCCTTGTGCAATCTCAAAGCCACGGCCTTCGCCGAGCAAAATATTCGAAGCTGGGACGCGAACGTTTTCAAACAAGACCTCCATGTGGCCATGGGGTGCGTCGTCGTAGCCCATCACGCTCAGGGGTCGGAGCACTTTGAAGCCCGGTGTGTTTGCAGGCACCAGGATCATGCTTTGTTGGGAATGTCGCGGTGCTTCAGGGTCAGTCTTGCCCATGGTGATGTAGATGGCGCACCGTGGGTCACCTGCGCCGGAGGTCCACCATTTGCGGCCGTTGATCACGTACTCTTCACCCTGACGTTCAATGCGAGTGGCAATGTTGGTTGCATCGCTGGACGCCACGTCCGGCTCGGTCATGGCAAAGGCTGATCGGATTTTGCCCTCCAACAGCGGTTTGAGCCAGAGTTGCTTGTGCTCTGCTGAGCCGTAACGGGCGATGGTTTCCATGTTGCCGGTATCAGGTGCAGAGCAATTGAATACTTCGGAAGCCCACGTGACTCGGCCCATGATTTCAGCAAGCGGAGCGTATTCCTGGTTGGTCAGGCCAGCGCCATGAAATCCGGCGGCCTGGGCACTGTCCACGGGTAAAAAGAGATTCCACAGGCCTGCGGCCTGTGCCTTGATCTTGAGATTTTCAATGGTTTGCAAAGGCGTCCAGCGCTTTCCCAGGGCCGTATTGGCTTCAATTTCTGCATCATGCGCGGCTTCAGACGGGTAAATGAACTCGTCCATGAATTTGATCAGACGTAGCTGCAGGTCTTTTGTTTTGGGGGAGTAGTCAAAATCCATGAAATGTCTCCAGTGTTTTGGTGTGGTGGTTGGAAAAAAATCAGGCCTGCTGAGCAAACTGCCAGGCCAACTGTGCCAGAGGCCGGGCACCTGCCGCAGACTTAACGGCTTGGGCGCTGGAGGCTGTGCCATTTTCGACTCGTTTAGCAATGCCTTGGAGGATGGCAGCAAGTCGAAACAAGTTGTAGGCGAGGTAAAAATTCCAGTCAGCCTTAAGGGCCTGCGGTGTGGTCAGTCCGGTGCGTTCGCAGTACAGCCGAATATAGTCATCCTCAGAGGGTATGCCCAACTTCAAGTGGTCCAACCCGCCAATGCCACGGAACTGGCCGGGCTCGATATGCCAGGCCATGCAGTGGTAACTGAAGTCGGCCAGCGGATGCCCAACCGTAGATAGCTCCCAATCAAGAACTGCCAGCACACGGGGCTCTGTGGGATCAAACATCAGGTTGTCGAGACGGTAGTCCCCGTGAACAATGCGGGTCATGGTTTCATCGCGGGCTGCCAAGGGAATATGTTCGGGCAGCCAGGCTATGAGTCGTTGCATCTCGGCGATAGGCTGGCTCATGGGTCCCGCACTATCGGCTGAAGCAAGATACTGGCGGCTCCAGCGGCCAATCTGACGCTCAAAATAATTTCCGGATTTGCCATAGGATGACAGCCCCTGTTGGGCTACATCAACGGTATGCAGTGTGGCAATCACGCGGTTCATCTCGTTGTAGATGGCGCCGCGCTGGGAAGGGCTCATGGCTGGCAGTGATTGATCCCACAGGATACGGCCAGACATGAACTCCATGATGTAGAAGGCACGCCCGATGATGGCTTCGTCTTCACACAGTGCCAACATGTCCGGAACAGGAACCCCTGTTCCATGCAGGCCACGCATGACTGCAAATTCACGCTCTATTGCATGGGCCGAAGGCAGTAGTCTGGCGACAGGCCCCGGCTTGGCCCGCATGACATAGCATTTGCCGGGCGTGATGAGCTTGTAAGTCGGGTTCGACTGGCCCCCTTTGAATGACTCCACGCTCAAGGGGCCTTCAAAGCCCGGAAGGTGAATCGTCAGCCATTGATGCAGAGCTGACACATCAAATGATTGGGCTTCGGATACAGGCCGGGTGCCAACAAAATGGTCAAAGTCAGTCATTTCGTACAACTAGTTGTGTAGTTAACAAGGTCAATAGTCTGCTTCAACAATGCTCATGAGCGCATCGCGGTTGCGGATGACCAGGCCCCCGGTCTCGATGCGGATAACCTCGTCCCGCTCCATGGACTTGAGCTCCTGATTGACGCGTTGCCGCGAGGCTCCTAGCAGCTGGGCAAGCTCTTCCTGTGCCAGTTGCAAGCCGATGCGGAATTCTTGCGAGCTGCTCAATGAGGGCACGCCATAGCTGCGAACCAGATGCAGCAGTTGCTTGGCCAGTCGGGCACGCAAGGGCAGGGTGTTGAGATCCTCAACTAGGCCATACAGCTGGCGGATACGCCTGGCGTGCAGACGCAACAAGGCTTCGTAAAGCTCGACGTGCAGCGCAAGAATTTTTTTAAAGTCGGCTTTTGCCACGCACAGAACCGTGGTTTCGCCGTGCGCATAAACGTCATGGCTGCGGCGGTCACCATCAAACATGGCCACATCCCCAAGCCAGATGCCAGGCTCCACATAAGTGAGCGTCACCTGCTTGCCGGAGATGGAAGTAGAGCTGACTCGGACGGCACCTCTAGCGCAAGCCATCCAGTCCTCAGGGGATTCTCCTCGCGCACCGATCAGGTCACCGTCCTTGAAGCGTTTGACATAAGCGCACCGAAGAATGTCGTGTTTGAGTGAAGGCGAAAGGGTTGAAAACCATCGTCCCGCATTGATCGATTCGCGCTCTTCCGGGCTGAGGATGGGGTCATCCATGCAAGTCACTCGTACCGGGGCGGCAACTTGTTCATAAAGGCCTGGATACCTATGCCCGCATTGGCATGGTGCAGGTTGCGCACGAAGTGATCGGACTCCTGGGAAAGTTGCTGGCTCAGTGTGTTTTGGCGCGCATTGTGGAGCAGCTCCTTAATGCTGGCCAGAGCGTTGGGCGCGCGAGTATTGAGCCGTTCTGCCAAAGTCAGTGCCTCGGCCAGCGCATTCTCCGCGGCGGCAACACGATTGACTACGCCGAGAGCGTGCAATTGTTGCGCATTGATGCGCTCGCCGCACATCAAGATTTCAGTGGCCAATTGGCGCGGCAAGCTGTTGATTAGCCCCCAACTGCCGCCACCATCCGGAGACAGTGCGACATTGCTGTAAGCCATGACAAAAACTGCATTGCTGGCAGCGACAATGAAATCACAGGCCAGTGCCAGTGAGAACCCGGCACCAGCTGCAGCGCCCTCTACAGCAGCAATGACGGGTTTAGGAAAGGTCATGATGGACTCGATCCAGTTGTGCAGACCTTCAATGCTTTGGCGTTGTACCTGGGGGTCCAGTTCTCGATTGGACTGTAAACGCTGCAGACTACCACCAGCACAAAACATGGCACCCTCTCCGGTCAGGATGACACTGCGGACTTCGGTGCTGCTTTCGGCCACGCTCAGAGCCTCAACTCCGGCGGCATACATCTCCGGGCTCAGCGCATTGCGATGGCCCGGATTTGACAGGGTCAGTACCAGCGTTTTGCCGTAGGTTGTGCTTTTCAGTTCTGCGCTCAATTATTCTTCCTCATGCATGAGGCTCAGGCCTATGGCGCCGCGGCGGCGCAACCAGGGACTTGGTCGGTAACGAGGGTCGCCATAGACGGTTTGCATGTTGAAAAGCACCTCCAGTACATTTGTGGGGCCGTAGCGGTTGCCCATTGCCAAAGGGCCAAGGGGGTAACCCAAGCCGAGCGTCACTGCGGTTTCAAGATCTGCCGGCGTACAGATACGCTGCTGGCAGATATCGCTGGCGATGTTAACGATGCTTGCGACCACGCGTTGAGTCACAAAGCCGCCACTGTCGCGGATCACGCTGACAGCTTTGCCGTCCCTGGCCATCAGGGCGTGGGCTGCGTCTCGCATGTCAGTGCGGGTGGCGGGATTGGTGGCCAGAACCCGGCGTCGTGTGGAGGTATCGTCAATCAGCATGTCGATACCAATGGTTCGTGCAGGGTCGAGTCGCTCAACGACGGCCACCGTGGTGATGTCAAAACCTAAGGGGGCAACAAGTGTCAATGCGAAAGGGGAGGGCGATGCACCGGTTTCGATTGTTGCGCCCAGGTCTTTGAGCAGTTGGAGCAGTTCAGCCCGTCGTGCAGCACGTGAAGATACCCAGACCGGAGGCATTTCCTCTACAAGCGGTGGTGCTGGCTCGGGGCTGATCTGAGCGGTATTTCCTTCGTAGCGATAAAACCCTTCACCTACTTTGCGGCCGAGCATGCCCCCGGCCAGT
>JBILKC010000285.1:0-3612 GCA_044376885.1 Hylemonella sp.
TGCGCTGGCCATCAACAAAGATGCCTGCACCATGTGCCTGAGCTGCATCAACGCCTGCCCGGCCAGTGCCCTGCAGGACAACCCGGCGCTGCCACAGCTCCGGTTCATCGAGAAAAATTGCGTGCAGTGCGGCTTGTGCGTCAAAACCTGCCCCGAGCAAGCCTTGTCGCTGGTGCCGCAGCTTCGTTTGTCGCCTGGGCGCAAAGACTCCGTGGTGCTCAATGAGATGCAGCCCTATGCCTGTGTGCGCTGCAGCAAACCCTTTGGCACGCTCAAGGCCATTGAGGCCATGCTGGGCAAGCTCTCAGGTCACGCCATGTTCCAGGGCGCTGCGCTGGAGCGGCTCAAAATGTGTGGCGACTGCCGGGTGATCGACTTGTATTCCGACACCAACGAATCCAAAATCACAGACCTCTGAAACCTTGCCCGTCATGACCTCTCAACCCTCATCACCCGGCTCTGCAGCCCTGCTCAGTGCCGATCTGGCCGGCAGTTCCTCCAGCCTGGACGAAGAAACCGCACGCGCAGAAATTTATGGACTGCTGGCCGCCATGTATTACGCCCCGCCCAGCCCCGACCTGCTGGGGCAACTGCGTGTGGCCGCCACCGAGGCACCTGCTGCCGGTGGGTATCTGGAAGAGCCATGGCGCGAGCTGGTCGCGGCTGCCCGTGAGCTGTCGGATTCGGCCATACAGACCGAGTTCAATACGCTATTTGGCGGTGTTGGCAAGCCCGAGGTTTACCTGTATGGCTCGCACTACCTCAGTGGCTTTCTCAACGAGAAGCCTCTGGCCCGCCTGCGAACCGTCTTGACAGGCCTGGGCCTGGCACGCGACGACGCCATGTCCGAAACCGAAGACCATCTGGCCTATTTGTGTGAGGTCATGCGCTACCTGATAGCCGGTACCGACGTCACGGTGTCCAACCTCACCCAGCAGATGCAGTTTTTCAGTGAGCAGATCCAACCCTGGTCCGGCCAACTGTGCGACGCGCTGGCCCAGCACCCCAAGGCCCGTTTTTATGCCGCTTTGGCCAATTTCACCCGGGCTTTTTTGTCGGTTGAAGCGCAGGGCTTTGACATGCTGCCCTGATGGGCAGTGGAGGGTATTGCGTATGACGAGACAAGCTGGTGAAGGCGATGGCCGCGTCTGAGTCACCCTTGCCGGATGTCAACACACGCTTGCAACAAGGCCTGGTGCTGCAACAGCAGGGGCGGTTTGCCGAGGCAGGGGAACTCTATGAGCAAGTGCTGGCCATACAAGCCGATCACTTTGATGCACTGCATTTACTCGGTGTAATTGCCGCCCAAACCGGCAACCCCGCACGGGCCATTGAATTCATGGACAAAGCCATTGAGGCAAGACCTGACCAAGCCCCGGCGTATTTCAATCGCGGCCTTGCGCTACAGCAGCTCCAACGCCTCGAGGAAGCTGTGGCCAGTTTTGATCAGGCCATTGCCATCCAGCCAAATCATGCCTATGCCTTTTTCCAACGTGGTCTTGCGCTTCAAGCCTTGCATCGCACGTCAGAAGCCTTGACCAGCTTTGAGCACATCATCGCTATCAAACCAGACTTTACGCAGGCGCACTTCAACCGTGGCATCGCACTGACTGAACTCAAGCGCACCGAGGAAGCCTTGGCGAGCTTTGAGCGCGCCATTGCCATCCAACCCGACTATGCAAATGCCTATTTCAATTGCGGCATTGCACTTGAAGCACTTAAACGCCCCGAAGCGGCTGTAGCCAGCTACCAGCGTGCCATTGCCATCCAGCCAAACGACGCCGACGCCCATTGCAATCTGGGAAACGCACTCCATCAACTCAAACGCTACGACGAGGCGCTAGCCAGTTTTGAGCGCGCCATTGCGCTCAAGCCGGGTGATGCCGAAATCCACTTTCACCATGGAATTTCGCTCAAGATGCTTCAACGCACTGCGGATGCAGCTGGCAGTTTTTCCCGTGCGATTGCCATCAATCCCGATTTTCATAAACCCTACTGGGATAAGTCATTGGCCTTATTGCAACTGGGTCATTTTGAGGAGGGTTGGCAGCTGTATGAGTGGCGCTGGAAATTGAAAGACAAAGTAAACCCGCAACAATTAAATTTAGCCAGACCCCTATGGCTGGGTGAACCAGGTTTGTCGGGCAAGATCATCCTGCTGCATGCGGAGCAAGGCCTGGGTGACACCATCCAGTTTTGTCGCTATGCCGAGCTCGTCAAAGCCCAGGGAGCTACCGTGCTGCTGGAGGTGCCCAAGGCACTGATGGGCTTGCTGTCTCAGCTGCAAGGCGTTGACCGTGTGATTGAAAAGGGCAGCCCACTTCCTGACTTTGACTACCACTGTCCGATCATGTCACTGCCGCTGGCCTTCAAGACGCGTCTGGACACCATCCCCAGCAGTGCGCAATACCTGTTTGCTGAGCCCGAGAAGTCCACGTTGTGGCAGCACAAGCTGGGCGTCAAGCGCAGACCCCGGGTGGGACTGGTGTGGTCGAGCGGATTTCGACCCAACCAGCCTGAGACTTGGGCAGTTAATCAACTCAGAAACGTTCCGCTGGCACAGCTGGAAATTCTTGAAGGCCTGGACGTGGACTTCATCAGTCTGCAAAAGGGAGAGCCCGCAGAGACAGAACTTGCAGCCGCCCTAGGCTCGGGCTGGCCCGGCCCGCCCATTGCAGACTACAGCGCGGACCTGCAAGACTTCAGCGACACGGCTGCCTTGATTGAAAACCTGGATTTGGTGATCTCGGTATGCACCTCAGTAGCCCACCTGGCTGCTGCCTTGGGCAAGCCGGTATGGGTACTCAACCACTTCCATAAGTGCTGGCGCTGGCTGCAAGACCGCAGCGACAGCCCCTGGTATCCCACAGTGAAGCTGTACAACCAGGCCCGTGCGGGGGACTGGGAGGAGGTCATGCAGCGGGTGAAGCAAGACCTGGCGAGCATCACGGGTGATTCTCACCCGCAAGATGTCAGCGCGCTGATGCAACAAGGCCAAGCGCTGCAGCAGCAAGGACAATTTGCCGCTGCACATACGCTCTACCAGCAGGTGCTGGCACGCGAGCCAAATAACTTTGACGCACATTTCAACTCTGGCCTTGCACTGCAGGATCTGCGGCGCAACGAGGAGGCTATAGCCAGCTATGACCGCGCCATCGCCATCAAGCCAGATCACGCTGCAGCCCTCGCCAACCGGGGTATCGCACTCCACGGCCTGGGGCGAAGCGAGGAGGCACTCCAAAGTTTTGATCTCGCGACCGCTTTTAACCCCGGCTATGCGGCGGGATACTGCAATCGCGGCACAGCCCTGCATAAGCTTGAGCGCTATGAGGAAGCGCTGACGAGCTATGAACGCGCCATTTCCATTGACCCGAACGATGCCGAGTTTTACTACAAGCGTGCCATTTCCCTTGTGGCGCTGAATCGATTGGAGGATGCTCTGGCGAGCTACGACAAAGCCATTGCAATCAACCCCCATAACCCCGATTCGCATTGGAACAAATCCTTGCTGTTGCTCAACCTGGGTCGGATGGAGGAAGGCTGGAGCCTTTACCAGTGGCGATTCAAACGCAAAAGCCATAAGAACCTCGGCGCTCACTACCACCTTGTACA
>JBILKC010000286.1:0-3607 GCA_044376885.1 Hylemonella sp.
CCAGGGCCAGCACCGGGTCGCCATTGTGAAACCTGGCCTTGGGGTTGAGCGTAAACACCGCCGATAGTCGGTCAGGCGCAACGCTGATGTCTTGCGCCAGCAGTCCATAAGCGGTGGTGGGCTCATCCAGAGTGCCGGTTAACAAGGTTTCAAATACAAACCCGTTCAAACTGGGGGGCGCACTGCCTTTGAGGGTGAAGGGGTTGTATTTATCGAAGTTAGACAGGCGTGTGGGTGGCACCAGCGATATCTCACCACCCTTGGGGGCTTGCGGGTTGACGTAATCAAAATAGGCAAAGTCAGCCGGGTACTTGATATCCCCAAATTGCGCATAAGCATGCCCAGCCCAGGCGGGCAGGCAAGACCACAAAGCAAGAAAAAAACAACAAATGCGCATGCGACAATTCTGCACACATTTTTAACCAGAGAAGACCATGGGCTTTTTAACCGGCAAAAAACTTTTAATCACTGGGGTTCTGAGCAACCGTTCCATTGCCTATGGCATAGCCAAAGCGTGTCATGCCCAAGGGGCTGAGCTGGCTTTTAGTTATGTGGGCGATCGTTTTAAAGACCGCATCACCGAGTTTGCCGCTGATTTTGGCTCGAAGCTGATCTTTGACTGTGATGTGGGCGACGACGCGCAGATTGAAAAGCTGTTTACCGACCTGGCCGCCCATTGGCCCACGTTTGACGGGTTTGTGCACAGCATCGGCTTTGCCCCCCGCGAGGCCATTGCCGGCAACTTTCTGGATGGCATGAGCCGTGAAAACTTCCGCATTGCCCATGACATTTCAGCCTACAGCTTCCCGGCCATGGCCAAGGCCGCCCTGCCCTACCTTAGCAGCAAAGCCGCGCTGCTAACGCTCACCTATCTGGGCTCGGATCGCATCATTCCCAACTACAACACCATGGGTCTGGCCAAAGCATCGCTGGAGAGTTCGGTGCGCTACCTGGCAGAAGCCGTAGGCCCCAAAGGCATCCGCGTGAACGGTATCAGCGCAGGCCCCATCAAAACCCTGGCCGCCAGCGGCATCAAAGACTTTGGCAAGCTGCTGCACATGGTGGCCGACGCCTCACCCATCCGCCGCAATGTGACGATTGAAGACGTGGGCAACGTGGCCGCGTTTTTGCTGAGTGACCTGGCCGGTGGGGTGACGGCCGAGATTACTTTTGTGGATGGCGGGTACAGCCAGACCATGGGGTTGATGCTGGAATAACCTTGTATTGCAAGCAGGGTTGGCAAGGCGGACTGCCAAAGTTCACTTTCGAACAGGTTTGGCTCGGCGAGTGGTGCAACCCTACTAGCCCTGGTTAGATTTCGACTTCCCCACCTTGCGGGCCCCAAAACACGACCCAGGTTGAAAAGTCTGAAGAGAAATTCTCAAACCGATGCTCGATGCCAGCAGCAACGAAAAAAACATCACCGGGCGCACAAGTATGTCGCTCCCCCGCGATCACGATTTCCCCAGTGCCAGCGTGAACAAAGTAAAGCTCATCTTGGGTGTGTGGCGTTTGAGGATCACAGCCAAGCGGCGCGTAAAACTCAACTGACATTGAACCATGAGCAAAAGCACGCGCAAAGCGCTCACCCTGCGGCCACTGTGCAGAGACTGGCCCAGGAAGTTTCGACAGGAGATCGGATGCGGTTGCTTTCATGAATAAAACCAAGCGTTGATGCTACCCAAAAGCGAATGGTTATGAGTCATTTTCATAGGCTGCGGTAGAAGAGTTGCACATTGTTAATGTTTGATATGTCCCACTGCTAGGAATTGAGTTGCGAACCCTCTTGAGATGAGGTCTCCATATTCAGCGATGAAAGTGCAACTTCCGATATTGACTGGCTCGTTATGCTGCGTTCACTGCAATAATTGGTTTTTAACCAATGGCTTAGTGGCTTGGTGCCTTTGCTTGCGTTGCAGCCTACGCAACACAGGGCAATGTTTGATAAGTTCACAATAGACTCGTCATTGACGATGTGCTCCCAGGAGGGTCTTGCAGCTCTAGGGGCCTGTGGCTCGCCAAATTCGCGACTGCAGTAGATGCAACGGCGGTCGCGCGCAATTACTAAGAGCGCGAGTTCCCTTGGGATCTTCCATTTGGCTGCGGTTCGTAGAAGCAGTGGATTCATGAAGCCCAATTTGTATTACTTTGCAAATCCGCAAAATAACGGATTAACCAATCCCACTCCAAGGCCAGAGCAGGGATACCCAGTCTGCTGGCCTCGCCCACCAGGTTGTGCGATACCCCCATGTTAAACTAGTCAGCAATCTAGTCAGAAAGGAACTCATCATGCAAATATGGCCTGTTCAAGATGCCAAAGCGCGTTTCAGCGAGTTTCTGGATACCTGCCTGGCTCAGGGGCCCCAAATGGTTAGCAAGCGGGGCATAGAAGCGGCTGTCCTGGTCCCGGTTGAGGAATGGCGCAGGCTTCAAACGGTTGCGCGCCCTACTCTCAAAGAACTGCTCCTTTCAGAGCAGGGTCGTGCAGATTTGGTCATTGCCCAACGCGGGCAAGCTCGCAGACGCATCCCTACGGTTGCTAGGTAGACGGGATGTATTTGCTTGATACAAACGTTGTATCCGAGCTTCGCAAGCCCAAGCCTCATGGTGCGGTGATTGCATGGTTGCAAGGCGTTGAAGACTCAATGCTTCATCTGTCTGCGGTGTCCATCGGCGAGATTCAGGCCGGTATTGAGTTAACGCGTGCGCAAGATCCAGACAAAGCGGTTGAGATTGAAGCCTGGTTGTTATTGGTCGCTAATTCGTACAACGTGATTCCCATGGACTCAGCCGCCTTCAGGGTTTGGGCGCAACTGATGCACCGCAAGTCAGAGACTGTGTATGAAGATGCCATGATTGCGGCCACAGCATCGGTTCACGGATTGACGGTCGTGACCAGAAACGTCTCTGATTTCAAGCAGTTTGGTGTGCCGCTGCTGAACCCGTTCAAGACCTAAGTCAGTAAGAGATAACCCAAACCAGCCATCAAACCTTCACGCAATCCGCAAAATACGCCCGCTTGCCGTCGGCGTCCTCCACCTCCACCAGACCGTGGATGTCAGACTCAAATCCTGGGCACTGGGCATTGAACTCGCGGGAGAATTTCAAATAGTCCACGATTTTTTTGTTGAAGACCTCACCGGGAATCAGCAGCGGAATGCCCGGTGGATAGGGTGTGACCAGCCCCACCGTGATGCGGCCTTCAAGGTCGTCAATGCCTACCCGCTCGGTCTTGCGTTGCGCAATATGGGCATAGGCATCGCTGGGCTTCATGGCAGGCTGCAGGTCGCTTAAGTACATGTCGGTGGTCAGGCGGGCGATGTCGTACTTGGCATACAGATTGTGCAAATGCTGACAAAGATCAGCCAACCCCATCTTTTCGTACTTGCGGTACTTCTGGCAAAACTCAGGCAGGATGCGCCACATTGGCTGGTTTTTGTCGTAGTCGTCCTTGAACTGCTGCAAGGCAGTCAACATGCTGTTCCAGCGGCCCTTGGTAATGCCGATGGTGAACATGATGAAAAAGCTGTAAAGCCCGGTTTTCTCAACCACCACGCCGTGCTCGGCCAAAAACTTGGTCACGATGCTGGCCGGGATACCGGTTTTG
>JBILKC010000287.1:0-3580 GCA_044376885.1 Hylemonella sp.
CACCGCCAGCAACTTGGCATCAGCGTTGATGGCGCGTTTGTCTTTGGCGTCCTGCAGTCCGTTGGCCTTGATGTAGTCCCACAGCTTTTTCATGACCTGCGGGCGGGCAATGAGTTCGGGCCCGATCACGGCGGCCAGTTCGGCGCTGGGCGTTTTGCCCGAAGCGGCGGTGATCTTGCGCGGTGCTTTGGCCTTGACGGGTTTGGCGGCCTTGGCCGAGGCCCCACTTGCCGCTTTCTTTGCAGGCACTTTCTTGGCTGTAGCCCTTTTGGCGCTTGGCTTGGCAGCTCCTGATTTGGGAGCGCCTGAAGTTTTGGCTGCGGCTGTGGTTTTAGCCGCGGTCTTGCGCGGCGGGAACTTGCTGGGCGCAAATTCAAAATTGACCTTGCCGGCTTCCGGGTCCCAGGCCAACATGGCCTTGAAGGCGCGCCGGGTGCGCATGCTGACAAACTTCTCCAGCATGTCGGTCTTGCCGGTGGCCAGCAATTTTTGCATCTGGGCGCGTTCAATGGGCTGCTGCAGGATGATCTGGCCGCTCTTGAAGTCGCAGCTGGGCGTGGGATGGTCGTGGGTGGGCACCGACCGGTCGCACACATAGTTTTTGCCGTGTTCGTAAACGGTGCCACCCGTGGCATTGCCGGTTGCGGCTCCGCACTTCGGGCAGGGGCCCAGGGCTTCTTGCGCCGAGAAATCAATGATTTCGCCGCTGTTTTCTGCGGCCTTGTCGTCGCCGAAGTCAAACTCCAGTTTGAAATTCTGGGTTTCTTCGTCGAACTTGATGACCATCTCGGCCACAAAGGGCCAGCCGGCCTTGGAGCGAAAACCGTCCAGCGGGCCGATGTGCTTGTCGCGCAGGAATTGCTCTACCTCTGCCACCTCGAAAGTGCGACCGGCGGGGGTTTTGCCAAACGAGAAGCCGCAGCCTTCCTCGGTGCCGGATTTGCCGGTGCAGGTGTAGCGGCGGTAGTTTTCCTTCACGATACCGCCACACTTGGGGCAGGGGGCCACCAGGGTTGCATAGTTGCCGGGGATGGTGTCGCGGTCGTATTCCTTGGCTTTTTTCACCATGCGCTCGGTCATGGCTGCGATCTCGGCCATAAAGGTTTCGCGGCTAAGCTTGCCCTGCTCCATTTGCGCCAGCTTGTATTCCCACTCACCGGTGAGCTCGGCCTTGGAGAGTTCTTCCACACCCAGACCGCGCAGCAGCGTCATTAGCTGGAAGGCCTTGGCGGTGGGGATCAGTTCGCGGCCCTCGCGCAGCATGTATTTTTCGGCAATCAGCCCCTCGATGATGCTCGACCGTGTGGCTGGCGTGCCCAGGCCTTTTTCCTGCATGGCCTCGCGAAGCTCGTCGTCTTCCACGGTTTTGCCGGCACCTTCCATGGCTCCGAGCAAGGTGGCCTCAGAGTAGCGCGCGGGCGGGCGAGTTTTCAGGCCCTTGGGTTCGACCGTAGCGGACTTGACTTTCTCGTCGGGGGCTACCGGAACCAGGCTTTGGCCTTTGTCGCCATCTTTGGCGTCTGCCACTTCGTCGGCCGCCTCCTTGCCGTAAATGGCCAGCCAGCCCGGCTTGACCAGCACCTTGCCTTCAGTTTTGAAGTGGTGCAAAGCCGCAGAATTTTCCGACGGGCCGCCCCGAGGAAAATTAGCCCCCTCGGGGGGCAGCGCAGGACGCGAAGCGACAAGCGTGGGGGCCACAGTCGTTATGCGGGTCGTAACCTGGTATTCGGCGCTGGGATAGAACACCGCCATGAAGCGGCGCACCACCAGGTCATACACTTTTTGCTCTGCTTCTGATAGCCCGCTAGGCGCTTGCAGCGTGGGAATAATGGCAAAGTGATCACTCACCTTGGCGTTGTCAAACACCCGCTTGGTGGGCTTGATATAGCTGCCGTTGAGTGCCGTCAGCGCATGGGGCGCGAGGTGGGGCATGCCGCTGTCGGCCAGCATTTCAAAGGTCTGTTTGACCACCGGCACATAGTCTTCCGGCAGGTTGCGTGAATCGGTACGCGGGTAGGTCAGGGCCTTGTGGCGCTCATACAGGCTCTGGGCAATAGACAGCGTGGTCTTGGCGGAAAAGCCGAATTTGCCATTGGCCTCGCGCTGCAGGCTGGTCAGGTCGAAAAGCAGTGGCGAGGCTTGTGTGGTGGGCTTGCTTTCCTCGGTCACCGTCGCGCTTTGGCCGCGCACGGCATCGGCTATGGCCTGGGCTTCCTGTGCGCTCCAGACGCGGTCGGCCTTCTTTTCTGAATCTTCCGCATCCTTTTTGTGTTTGGGGTCAAACCATTTGGCCGGATAGTCGCCCGCAGCTGCGGCAAACGTGGCGTGGATCTCCCAAAAGTCGCGACTGACAAAGGCCCGGATCTGTTCCTCGCGCTCCACCACCACGCTCAAGGTGGGGGTCTGGACGCGCCCAACCGTGGTCAGGAAAAAGCCACCATCGCGGGAATTGAACGCGGTCATGGCGCGTGTGCCGTTAATGCCCACCAGCCAATCGGCCTCACTGCGGCAGCGCGCCGCGTCGGCCAGGGGCTGCATCTGGGCGTTGCTGCGCAGGTGGTCAAAGCCCTCGCGGATGGCCTGCGGTGTCATGGATTGCAACCACAGCCTGGAGACCGGTTTGCCCAGCGCAATGGACTTGCCCCCCTTTTCGCCGCCGGCATATTGCTCGATCAGGCGAAAGATCAGCTCGCCTTCGCGCCCCGCGTCACAGGCGTTGATGATCCTGGCGACATCTTTGCGGCGGGCCAGCTTGACCACGGCGTTGAGCCGGGTCTTGGTTTTGTCGACGGGCTTGAGGTCAAAGTGCGGCGGAATTACCGGCAGGTTTGCAAAGCTCCATTTGCCGCGCTTGACATCAAACGCTTCGGGTGCCTGGATCTCGACCAGGTGACCCACGGCGCTTGAGACCACGTAGTTTTCGCTCTCGAAGTATTCGTCATGCTTCTCGAACTTGCCTGCGGTTGACGTCAACGCCCGCACGATGTCCTGGGCCACGGAGGGCTTCTCGGCAATGACCAATGTTTTACCGGCATCCATGTTGTTGGCAATATCTTTGGTTTTCATCTGACTACAATCCAGTTTCTCGCGCACACGTGTACGCGCGCTCACACACGCAGGCGCGCCCATGCGCGCCCATACGAGTTCACCTTACCAAATTTTTCAGCCGTGGCCAAAAAACCTGCAGTTTCTCACCCGCCCACAGACGCAAGACGCATTCAGACCCGGCGTTCCGGCGTGCATGGCAAGGGCGTTTTTGCCCTGCAGAATATCGCAGAGGGCGAAATCCTGATCGAATACGTGGGTGAAGTGATCACCTGGGCCGAGGCGCAGCGCCGTCACCCGCATGACCCCAAAGACCCCAACCACACGTTTTATTTTCATGTGGATGAGAAGCATGTGATTGATGCGAAAGTGGGCGGCAACTCTTCACGCTGGATCAATCACTCCTGCAAGCCCAACTGTGAGGCCGATGAAGAGGGGGGCCGGGTCTTCATCAAGGCACTGCGCAACATTGAGGCCGGCGAAGAGCTCAATTACGACTATGGCCTGATCATTGATGAGCGCTACACCCCCAAGC
>JBILKC010000288.1:0-3579 GCA_044376885.1 Hylemonella sp.
ATGATTCAAAGCTTCAAGTGCCCCGATACCCAAGCCCTCTTTGCAGGAATTGCGGTGGTACGGCTCGTCAATATCCGCGCTGTCGCGGAGCGCAAACTGCAAATGCTGCACCGTGCCACCCGGCTAGATGATTTGCGGGTACCGCCCAACAACGGGCTTGAGGCTTTGAAGCGTGACCACAAAGGGCAGCACAGCATCCGCGTCAATGATCAGTGGCGCGTGTGTTTTGTCTGGACAGGCACTGATGCCCGCGATGTTGAAATTGTTGATTACCACTAAAGGAGTAGAACCATGCAAACCATCACCCATGCGATGCGTCCGATACATCCCGGCGAGGTGCTCCGTGAGGAGTTTTTGATGCCGATGGGATTGACCGCCAACGCGCTGGCAATCGCCCTGCAAGTGCCAGCACCGCGCATCAATGACGTGGTTCGCGAGCGCCGTGCCGTAACGGTAGATACCGCCCTGCGCCTGGCCAAATACTTTGGCACCAGCGCCGAATTTTGGATGGGTCTGCAAACCGACTTTGATATGGCCACGGCACGCACCGCCATGGCGGATGTGCTGGCGCGCATCGTCAGCCGGGAAGTCGCATCGATTGACGCACCATTGTCGCCATAAGCTCAGAGCGACTTATTGTCATCTCATGGCTTTCTCGAACGACGGCTATCCTTTTTAAAGTCAAAGGTCATACCCATGAAACCAGAAAATTTAAAGTGGAGCTCCATCCTATGGGCGTTCAAACTCATCTTCTTGGTTTGTCTACTGGGCACAGGCAAACAAGCGATGAGTCAAGACCTATTGGCATCCAAAATATCAAATTTGCCCAAATTTACTGTCAAACAAAATAATGGCCGTCAATTTTCGGGATTGAGTATTAGCAACAATGGAAGTGAATGGCTGATAACTGAATGCAAGTTTGAACCTGACTCTGATGCCGGGTGTTTTATCCTTAAATATAATTTAATACGGGATAAGCTGTACCGCTTTGCACTGCCCAAAGGCTTTCAATATCAAGCGCCTCGCTTTTCATCCAGTGGGAATTGGATAGTTGCTACTCGCAACCCTGTACACAGCGGAAAACCAGAAGACATACAAAAGTCCTGGGAGCAAAGTGAAATTGTGATGTTTAGACCCGATGGCTCTGAATTCAAGGTATTACCTATCAAGGGATTCAATACGAGCCCAGCCATGAGCCCTAGCGAAAAGAAAATAGCCTTTTGGACGCCAAAAATATTGAATGTGGGATCAAAAACACGCACAAAATCGATTGACTATGACGTATACGAATACGACTTGGTTACTGATAAAGTTAACTTATTTTCAGGTATTTTCAATTTTGTGGGAGGCGGTTCGCTGCAGTATCTGAATGAAAATCAACTGATATTTTTCTCCTACGATACGATGGATAAACTATCAGGGCCTATAGATCCCGCTGGGGATAAAATATACATTTTGGATCGAGATAATAATAAAAAATATAGAAGAGTGAACTACGCAAAAATTACGGACACGAGAGATCCAACTATTGATATAAACGGCGTTATTTATTTCAAAGGGGTCGACAAGAAGGAGGGTTCGAGTTTTTTTCAGGGCAACCTAAACTTCGTAACCTCGTCATGGGTTTTACCATTTATACAACTCCGAGACACCGTAGTATCGCCAACGGGCAGATATATCGGCTTTGCGCATCAAGCGGCAAAAATAGGTAGTGGAAATAGTAGCATTGAATTTGGCTTACTGGATATCAAAACAAGTGAGTGGAAAAATATAGCCATTCCACCTTTGAATACTGCTGAACTCATGCCGGTAACTCTCAAATAAATACCGACAATCACGCCAAACACCTAACCAGGGTTATCTGGCGACTGAACCAATCCAAGTTTTGTAAGCGGCTCGATGAAGACACCTGTAGCAAGCCTCCTGTGCTGCCTGGCACTGCTGGGTTGTAGCAGCCCGCCTTCGGGCAGCCCCGCCTTGGTTGGCACCGACGCTGTACCGGATCAACCTGAGGGTTCCAGCCAGATCACTGAAAAATCGGGCTGGACTAGCCGAACGTATGCCGTCGCAGCGGCCAATCCACTGGCCAGCGAGGCCGGGCGTCAGGTGTTGGCTGCCGGTGGCAGTGCTGTGGATGCGGCCATTGCCGTACAAATGGTGCTCACCCTGGTGGAGCCGCAATCCAGTGGCATCGGGGGCGGCGCATTCATGCTGCACTTTGACGGCCAGCGCACACAGGCCTTTGATGGCCGGGAAACCGCGCCCGCAGCTGCAAGGCCCACTTTGTTTCTGGGTGCCGATGGCAAGCCCCTGGCCTACAGTGATGCCGCGGTGGGCGGGCGCGCGGTCGGGGTGCCGGGCACCGTGCATATGCTGGCTCTGGCACACCGCCAGCATGGCAAATTGCCCTGGGCCCAACTGTTCACCCCAGCCATAGAACTGGCAACCCGGGGGTTCAAGGTCAGTGAACGTATGGCAACGCTGCTCAGCGCCGATCAGCACCTCGCCAAAGACCCGGTGGCGGCAGGCTATTTTTATGATGCGCAAGGCAAGCCCTGGCCGGTCGGCCATGTGCTGCGCAACCCCGAGTTGGCCGCTGTGTTGTTGGCGATTGCAAACCAGGGCGCAGACGCTTTAGTTACCGGCGAAGTGGCGCGGACCATTGTGAACAAGGTGCAACAGCACCCGGCCAACCCCGGCACCCTGTCACTGCAAGATTTGCAGACCTACCAAGCACGGGAGCGCGAGCCGCTGTGCTTTGACTACATCACCAAAGCCAGGGCAACAACCAAGCCGATTGGCGACCTTGGTAGCCCACACCTTGGTCCACACCTTGGTCCACACCTTGGTCCGCACCTTGGCCCACACCTTGGCCCGCAAGTTGGCTACCGTGCTGGCCAGAGTGGGGGCTATCGTATTTGCGGCATGCCACCGCCCAGCTCCGGTGCCATTGCCATCGGGCAGATCCTGGGCATGCTGTCGCGCACCCCTGCTGACCAGTTGCCATTGGCTCAAGGTTTGCCAAGCAGCGACTGGCTGCACCTGTATACCGAGTCTGCGCGGCTGGCCTTTGCTGACCGGGATCAGTTTGTGGGCGATCCGGATTTTGTGCAACCCCCTGCCGGGCGCTGGGAGAGTCTGCTTGAACCGTCCTACCTGGCAAGGCGGGCGCAGCGCATAGACACCAGCCCTGGGGCCAAGAGCATGAAAACCGCTGCGGCCGGCAACCCCGGCACGCCGCTGAGCCTTTATGCACCCATGCCAGCCCAGGCTGAGTACGGCACGTCGCAGATTGCCATCGTCGACAAATTTGGCAATGCGCTCTCCATGACCACCACGATTGCAGACGCCTGGGGCGCGCGGCAGATGGTCAACCGTGGCCTGGGTCTGACTGGCGGTTTTCTGCTCAACAACGAGCTGACTGATTTCAGCTTCGCGCCCACGGGCCCAGACGGCAAACCCGTGGCCAACAGCGTGGAACCCGGCAAACGCCCGCGCTCATCCATGTCCCCCACGCTGGTGTTTGACAAACAAACCGGCCAACTGCTCATGAGCCTGGGCAGCCCCGGCGGTGCTTTC
>JBILKC010000289.1:0-3577 GCA_044376885.1 Hylemonella sp.
TGCCATCGTCACCGGGTCTTGGGCCAGCGCCACCGCTGTGTTGAGCAGCACGCCGTCAAAGCCCCATTCCATGACCTGACAGGCGTGTGAAGGCAGGCCCAAGCCGGCATCAACCAGCATGGGCACCGACAGGCGTTCACGCAATGTGCGCAGGCCATAGGGGTTGGTCGGGCCCTTGCCGGTGCCGATAGGCGCGGCCCAAGGCATCACGGCCTGGCAACCAGCATCTACCAAACGCTGGCACAGCACCAGGTCTTCGGTGCAGTAGGGCAGTACCTTGAAGCCATCTTTAATGAGCCAGATGGCTGCTTCCACCAGATTCAGGGTATCGGGCTGCAGGGTGTAGTCGTCACCGATCAGTTCGAGCTTGATCCAGGGTGTTGCGAAGACCTCGCGCGCCATTTGTGCCGTGGTAATCACTTCTTGCACACTGTGGCAACCAGCGGTGTTGGGCAAGACTGGCACGCCAAGCTGGCGCAGCAGGTCCCAAAAACTGTTGGTGGTTTCGCCGCTGCTCAGGTTCTGCCGACGTAGGGAAGCTGTGAGCATGCCCGGCTTGGCCAGCTTGACCGCCGCTTCCAGCACGCTGGGTGAGGGGTAACGCGATGTGCCCAGCATGAGCCGGCTTTGAAAAGTGTCGCCATACAGAACAAACGCGTCGTTCGTGGCGGTATCAGGTAATGTTGTTGGCATGGAAAAGAGAAAAACCGCTAACCGCCGGTCACCGGAAAAATAATTTCAATGTGGTCGTCCGGCTGCAAGGTTTTTTGCGCGTATTGTGTGTTGGGGACGAACTGCATGTTAACGGCAGCAGCAAAAGGTGGCCGCGGTTGCAGGCGTGCCACCGCATCGGCCAGGGTATCACCGGGCTCGAAGGCATGGGCTTGCTTGTTGATGAAAACCGTGTAAGTCTCTTGCATGGCTTCAAGCCTCCAGCGCAAAAGTGCTGGCCAGGGGGGAGACGGGTGTGTCAATCATCTCCAACACCACATCCAGCAAGGCCGGTGAAATCATGAAGCCGTGCCGATACAGACCATTGATTTGCAGCACGCCCGGGGACAGCGTGCGGATGGCGGGCAGGTTGTCGGGCAAGGTGGGGCGGCACTGGGTGGCTACCTCGATGATGCGGGCTTCGGCAAAACCACTGTGGACGCTGTAAGCCGCACTGAGCAACTCCAATGTGGAGCGAACGCTGGGGGGTGACATGTCGTCGCTTTCGATCTCGGTGGCTCCGATCACAAACAAGTGGTCTTGCTTGGGTGCAATGTATATGGGGTAACGGGGATGAATCAGGCGGGTGGGGCGGCTCAAATGAACTTCAGGGGCATAAACCCGAGCCACCTCACCGCGCACCCCCCGCACTTGGGCCCATTGGCCCCGGGCACCCAGGCCGCGGCAATCAAACACCCAGTCGGGCTTGGGGCCGTTGTTATCCTGGCTAAAGTCTTTCGGCTCTCGCGGGCTGTTCCAATGCAAGGCCACCTGCTCCATTTTGAGCTCGTGCAAGAGCGCGCCCAGCAATTGGCGGTTGTCCAATTGACCTTCACCGGGTAAAAAAAGCCCCTGCGCAAACTTTGTTCCCAGGCCGGGCTCCAGGGCTTGTACGCCCGCTGCATCCAGGGTTTGGGCGCGGGGCAATTGGGGAATGTCTTGTTGGGTGGCCTGGAGCTGCCGACCAAAGCGGGCGGCTTCGGCGGCATCCTGGCGGTGCCAGAGTATCAGCGTGCCTTGCTGTTGAAAGAACACCGGCTGCGAGAGCTGAGCCAGCAGCTCAGGCCAGCGTGTCAGGGCATAGCGCCCCATCTCCACAACACCACGCTCGGTAATGGCAGACTCGGCCAAGGGGGCCAGCATGGATGCGGCAACGCGGGCAGCTGCGCCTTGGGCGTCTTCGCCACCGGCCTCGTACACCGTCACGGCATGCCCTTTGCGCGCGAGTTGCCAGGCCAGCAAACGGCCCATCAAACCCGCACCCAGAACCACAGAGGATGGGCGGGCGTCAGATCGCTGCATCATGTGCTGAATAAGCGTTCAGGTAAGCCGTTGAATAAACGGGCATCAAGGCAGTCATTGGCAATTGCCGGATAATTTTCATCATGAGTATCAATACAAGCAATGCTGATTTTGCCAGCACCAGCTCCCGGCGTTATGCGCGGGTTCTTTCAATTGCCGGCTCGGACAGTGGTGGTGGCGCTGGTATCCAGGCGGATTTGAAAACCTTCAGCGCCCTGGGTTGTTATGGCATGACGGCGATCACGGCCATTACCGCGCAAAACACGGTGGGTGTTCGTGCCATTCACGGTGTGCCCACCGACATCCTTAAAGCCCAGATAGAGGCTGTGATCGAGGATATCGGGGTTGATGCCCTCAAGATCGGCATGCTGCATGCTCCCGAGGTGGTGGCTGTGGTGGCCTGGGCGATCAGGCACTACCAGTTGAAGAACGTGGTGTTGGACCCGGTGATGGTGGCCACCAGCGGCGACCGTTTGATTGCCCAGGAAACCGTTGCGGAGTTGGTGACTGCGCTGTTCCCGCTTTGCACGGTGGTGACACCCAATCTGGATGAGGCCGAACTGCTGCTGGGCCGAGGCATCAAGGGCATAGACGCGCTGGATCAGGCGGCCAATGACCTGCTGGCGCTGGGTGCCCGCGCGGTGTTGCTCAAGGGCGGTCATCTGCAGGGTGATGCGGTGGTGGATGTGCTGGCCCAAACGGGCCAGCCCTTGCTGCGCCTGCAGTCGGCACGTATTGCCAGCCGTAATGTGCACGGCACAGGCTGCACCCTGTCATCTGCAATCGCATCCAATCTGGCCTTGGGCATGGCCCTGCAAGAGGCGGTTCAGGAGGCGCGTACGTTTATTCTGTGTGCGATTGCCGCCGGCGCACCGGTTTTGACAGGTCAAGGCCATGGACCACTGAACCATGGCTTTGCACCGTTTCCTTCAAAAACCTTTGCGATCAGGCAACCGTAATCGCTTAGTCAAAAACCGGGGTTTCCACGCCCAGCACCTTGTGTAATTTGGGACTGGTGGTGGTGTACTGCAGGTGAATCTTGCCCTTGTCCGGGAAGATGATGGGGGCGGCACCGAAGGCGGCCAGTGCACATTCGTGAAAGCCGGAAAGAATCAACTTTTTCTTGCCCGGATAGATGTTGATGTCGCCCACCGCAAAAATACCGGGAACATTGGTGGAGAACTTCTCGGTATCCACCTGCAACTGCTTGCGTTCGATGTCCAGGCCCCAGTTGGCAATAGGGCCGAGTTTGGGGCTCAAGCCAAAGAAGACCAGCAGCATGTCCAGCGGCACCACCCGGGTAACGCCGTCGGCGCCGGTGACTTTGACGCCCGTGAGCCGATCGTTTCTTTCTTCCATGCCCGTAATCTGGCCGACGATGAACTGCATTTCGTAGGCGTCGCACAGCTCTTTCATCTTGGCCACACTGGCCGGGGCGGCCTTGAAGCCGTCGCGACGGTGGATCAGGATCACGCTTTCGGCTTTGTTGTCGCCGGTACCCACAAAGTTCAGGGCCCAGTCCAGGGCCGAGTCGCCGCCGCCCACGATCACCAGGTTTTTACCG
>JBILKC010000290.1:0-3564 GCA_044376885.1 Hylemonella sp.
CACACTGAGACCGATCAGTTGGTCCCGCCGACAGGAATCGAACCTGTATTTCACGCTTAGGAGGCATGCGCACTATCCATTGTGCTACGGCGAGCGTGGCGGCATTGTAGTGGCAGGCGTCGCAGTAGTCGCTCACTTGGTCAACAAGCGCATGGCTTGTTCCAGCCCTTTGAGGGTGAGCGGGTACATGCGCTGGCTCATGATTTGTTGAATCACACTGATGCTTTGCCGATACTGCCAGACGCCCTGAGGCTCGGGGTTGATCCAGGCAAACTTGGGAAAGGCGTGGGTGAGCCGCTGCAACCATTGCACGCCCGCCTCTTCGTTGTTGTATTCCACACTACCGCCCGGTTGCAAAATTTCATAAGGGCTCATGGTGGCGTCTCCCACAAAGATCAATTTATAGTCTTTGTTGTACTTGCGGATGATGTCCCAGGTGGCAAATTTTTCACTGTAACGACGTCTGTTGTTCTTCCACATGAAGTCGTAGACGCAGTTGTGAAAATAGTAAAACTCCAGGTGCTTGAACTCGGCTTTGCTGGCGCTGAACAGCTCTTCGACCCGTGCGATGTGTTCATCCATGGTGCCGCCCACATCCATGAGCAAAAGCACTTTGACGTTGTTATGGCGCTCAGGCCGCATCTTGATGTCCAGATAGCCCGCATTGGCAGCGGTCTTGCTGATGGTCTCATCAAGATCCAACTCGTCTTCATGCCCCTCGCGGGCAAATTTGCGCAGACGGCGCAGCGCCACCTTGATGTTGCGGGTTCCGAGTTCCTGGGTGTCGTCGTAATCTTTATAGGCGCGCTGGTCCCAGACCTTTACTGCGCTTTTATTACGTCCCTTGTCCTGCCCGATGCGGATGCCTTGAGGGTTATAGCCATTGGCACCAAAGGGGGAGGTGCCACCCGTACCTATCCATTTATTTCCCCCTTCATGCCGCTCCTTTTGTTCTTCAAAGCGCTTTTTCAGGGTCTCCATCATTTCATCCCAACCCATTTTCTCAATCCGCGCCTTTTCTTCCGGGCTCAGGTTGAGTTCAAGGTTTTTACGCAGCCAGTCAAGGGGAATGTCCTGCGTGAAGTCAGTCACCAGCTCAATACCCTTGAAGTAGGCGGCAAAAGCGCGGTCGAACTTGTCGTAATGCTTTTCGTCTTTCACCAGCGTGGTGCGGCTCAGGTAGTAAAAGTCGTCAATCTGGTAGCCAGCAACTGGAGCATTGTCATTGGATGCATTCGAATGGGGACCCACCACACCGGACTTCAGGGCTTCAAGTAGGGTCAGGTATTCCCTTACCGAAACCGGTAATTTGGCAGAGCGCAGGGTATAGAAAAAATCAAGCAGCATGACTTTCCCCAGGTTGATATCGCCTGTCCAGCAAATACAGGAGCTGGGATTTGGCTTCAGGCCATTCCCCAGAGCGCATGCTGTACATCACCGTGTCACGAATGGTGCCGTCCCGGCGAAGTGCATGCCCGCGCAAAATCCCGTCTTTTTTGGCTCCCAGACGCTCAATGGCCGCTTGGGATGCAAAGTTGAAATTGTCGGTTCGCCAGCCCACCACCTTGCAGCCCAGGGTCTCAAAAGCATGGGTCAGCAAAAGAAGCTTGCACGTGGTGTTGACATGTGTGCGCTGAACGCTTTTGGCGTACCAGGTGTAGCCAATTTCCAGCCGTTGCACGGCGGGGAGAATGTCGTGATAACTGGTGCAGCCTACTATTTTTTTACTGGCCGTTTCAAACACGGCAAACGCAAATCGACTGCCGCAGGCGCGCATGGCCAGAGCCTCGGAAATGTAGGGACCGGTTTGCCCGGGTTCAGGCACCGAGGTCACACGGATATTCCACAACTCACCGTCTGAGGCGGCAGCCCGCAGCCCGTCTTCATGGCTGTGCTCCAAAGGCACCAGCGTGATGCCTCGTCCGGTCAAAGTCACGGGTTCAACAAAAGCCACGGTCAATCCTTGGCGCTCTGGTCTTGCCTGGCACGCCAGTAACGGGCCAATTGCAGGCCAATGCCGCCGCCGAGTCCGGCCAGGACAATGCCGGCAATGCTGCTGTTGCTATAGCCTTGGTCAAAGATGTCCCAACCGAGTAGACGTCCAATCCAGAAGCCTGCCAGTGCACCGCCTACAAAACCAACGGCGTCTGAAACACCTTCAACCCATAGTTTTTTGCTCACGTGGCTGACCTTTTACCGGTTGTGGCGTTGCATGAAGACCAGTTTTTCAAACAAGGTCACGTCCTGTTCGTTTTTCAGCAAGGCACCCACCAAAGGTGGCACAGACACCTTGTCATCCTTGCTGTGCAGGGCTTCGGCAGAAATGTCTTCAGCCAGCAAGAGCTTGAGCCAATCCAGCAACTCGCTGGTTGAGGGTAATTTCTTCAGCCCTGGCAGGTTGCGGACATCAAAGAATGTTTTCATGGCGGCGCTGACCAGTTCGCTTTTGAGACCCGGGAAATGAACCTCCACGATTTGCTGCATGGTCTGGGCATCGGGGAACTTGATGTAATGGAAAAAGCAGCGCCGCAGAAATGCGTCTGGCAATTCCTTCTCGTTATTGGAGGTAATGAACACCAAGGGACGGTGCTTGGCCTTGATCAGTTGCCGGGTCTCGTAGCAATAAAACTCCATCCGGTCAATTTCACGCAGCAGATCGTTAGGAAACTCGATGTCCGCTTTGTCGATCTCATCAATCAGCAGGGCGACGGGCTGTTCTGCCGTAAAGGCTTGCCACAGAACCCCTTTGACAATGTAATTGTGAATATCCTTGACGCGCTCGCCACCGTCAATGTCAGAAAGTTGGGAGTCGCGCAAGCGGCTGACGGCGTCGTACTCATACAGACCCTGCTGTGCCTTGGTGGTGGATTTGATGTGCCACTGCAACAGCGGCATGTTCAAGGCCTGAGACACCTCTTCGGCCAACATGGTTTTTCCGGTTCCGGGCTCGCCCTTGACCAGCAAGGG
Source organism: Hylemonella sp. (assembly GCA_044376885.1). Classification (GTDB taxonomy): domain Bacteria; phylum Pseudomonadota; class Gammaproteobacteria; order Burkholderiales; family Burkholderiaceae_C; genus JBEIGE01. Next base: position 2,968 of record JBILKC010000290.1, read on the forward strand.
GCGTTGAAGTGTGAGCGCAGCGTTGACCGACAACATCAGATCCTGGGTGGCGACGTAATTTTTGGTTCCGTTAAATTTCATAATCTGGGTTCAGCGCTGATGGGTTTTGGGTACGGTTAACTTAAGGTCCAAGAAGGTGGTCGATATAATGCCGATTGTTTTCAACCGCCTTCGTCTGATTGTCTTCGCAAAATGAACAAATTGTTGTTATCGCTCGCAAGCCTTGTTGTTGCCTCAGTGACGTCTTTTTCCGCTTACGCTCAGGATGCCGCAGCCGGTGAGAAAAAAATCGCCATGTGTATTGGTTGCCATGGCATCCAAGGTTATCAGGCAAGCTTCCCGGAAATACACAAAGTGCCCATGATCTCCGGGCAAAACGCCAAATATATTGTTGCTTCACTCAATGCCTACAAAAAGGGTGAGCGCAAGCACCCTTCCATGCGCGGGATTGCGGACAACCTGACTGATACTGACATGGCCGATATTGGCGCTTACTACGAAGCACACGGCAAATTGGCTGGTGCTGCTGAACTTCGGAAAGCTGCTGAGGCTCCGGCGAATGTTGCTGAATTGCTCAAAAAAGGCAATTGTGCTTCC
>JBILKC010000050.1:0-11761 GCA_044376885.1 Hylemonella sp.
TCAGCGTAGCGCTGGTCGCCGCTGATGTCGTTCCCAGGGGAATATCGGCAAACACGCCTTTGACGCCAGGGATGGTGGGTAGCAAATTGAGCTCACAGGCGGTCAATTCAATTCGCACCGCCGTGCCACTGGTGGGCTTGTAGGCCTGGGCAATTCGGGCAGCCAATGCCGTTGCATTGCAGCTGGCACCAGTGTTCGCGCCGGTTGCCGGACGCGCTGCAGCCGCGGCAAGATCGGTCAAAAATTTGTCCTGGGCGAGACGGCGGGCGTCCTCTGCGCTCACACTTGCACCACTGCTGGGCGTCGCAGACTGCAATTCGACAAAGGTGCCCACGCTGTCGGCCGGATCGGTGGGCTGGAGGTCTTGCACCTGAGAGCTCACGGTGGGATTCGCGGTGACCGCAGGACTGCCGCCGCCGCCCGCGCCGCCACACGCTGACAGCACGAGCAAGGCAAGCGCCGCCAAGCTCCATCGCAATGGGTAGGCGCGGTTTACCCAGCGCGGCATAGAGGGTTTGAGGGACTTCATGGGAGGACTCCTTTCAGGAAATATACGTCCAAAACTAGGATAGATTACTCTTGTGACCAATCAGTGGCAGCGGTTCAAGGCGGCTGCGCGAGCTTGCACATCACGCTGTCTGCGTGCACCTGCGAACCACTGGGTGTGCCCCGAATCTCTAGCGTCACAGGTGCCTTCGGGTCAATTGCTTGGCAAACGACAACTGGCTGTGTGGTGTTGCCGAAGATCACATCCACACCGCTGACCCGCACCAGGTTAATGTTCTGCATCGTTTCGACGGAACCACTGGTCATCAGCGTTGCACTGCGCCCCAGCGAATCTCCCTCGCGGGGGGTGATGACATCGACGGTCCAGATTTCGGTCAGCGCGTCACGCTGCATGACAAAACGTGAAAATGTTCCCGACTGCAGCGCCTGCAAGGTACCCGAACTCAGCCGGTCAGTCGGTACCACGGCCGGGATACCTTGCACCACCACGGTGTTGGTGGCCGGGTTGAACTGCGCGGGCAATCCAGAGATCTCCAGCCGGCTGCCCACCAATGCCGGGTTGGTCAATTGGCCCACCACCCCCCAGCCTGACGCATTCAACGGGAGAGACGGCTGCCATTGCGGCACTTGGGACGCATCCAGCCATACCTTGACCCAGTCCCCAACGCTGACTTCTGTGCTCTGCGTACTGCCTACCACTGCGCGCCCATCACCCGTAATCAAATTAAATGTGCGGTCTGCGGCGTTGACCGAGTCCACCGTGCTCGTGACCAGCAGGCGGGCTGGTGTGATGCTGCGCTTTTCAATGCGCGATGCCACCAGCACCCGGCCTTTGGTCGGATCGGCGTCCACCCAGGAACCATGGATTTCGACCACATCACCCACTGACACGTCAGTGAACTGGGTGTAGCCATCCAGGTAGGTGCTGCTGCTGAGGGTACTTTGGTAGGGCAGGTTTAGGCTGACAAAGCGCACCCACTGGCCCATCACCACCAGAAAGCCCTGCGAATCGGGTGCACGCTCCACCGGCCCCAACAAGGCGGGCAAGACCTCTGCCGTGCTGACCTGCCCGGCGTCATTGACCAAGACCCGCACCCGCTGCCCCAATTTGAATTGGCCCGCAGTCAAGCTGCCGCTGCCGTCATCCACCTGCACCTGCGCCTGGCTGTTGTCGTAGCGCACCCCATCGATATACACACTGCCAAAACCGGTGACGTTGCCTTCTTTCAGGCCGGTCCCGCCCGTGCCTACGCCGGCAGTCTCCAGGTCACCACCGCAGGCGATCAGCAATGCCAGCAACATCAGACCCAGCCAATGGCGAGGATGAATCGGGGTCAAGACTGAGGGCAATGAGAGGCGCTTCATTCTTCGGTATCCATGGTGTCTCGGTAGGTGAACATGCCCATGCGAAAGCGCTGATTACCCCCCAGAGGCTCATCGCGTTCGCACAGCGGGGTGGCCATACGCACCACGCGCGCCATGGCGTCCATCCACAGCTTGGTGGAGAGTCGCTCCAGCGCGTCCACCGACTCGCGGCTCAGGCCGTCGGCAAATACGCTTTGCTCCAGGTGCCGTTCGCCGGGCGCGGCACCCAGGTTGTGCATGCCGGCGGTAAGGTGATCGCAGACGCTGTCGGCCAGCAGGTCTTGTGCGGTTTGATCCTCAGGACTTTGCCCGTCGGGCATGTAGGCGCGCTGAGACAAGGTCACGTTCTGGCGCTGCGCGTCCACCTGCACCACGCCCTGGCGCTCCAGTTCACTCAGCAGCGTGCGGGGGTGTACATCGGTGGAAAGGGTCTGCGCCATCGCGGTAAACGATGGGCCTTCGCCAGCCAGAGGCAAGGTCATGTCGTGTTCGGACCCGAGCCAGCGGGCCACCAGCTGCGCGGGCAAGCTGGGTCGGCGCTGGGCAGGCACATGCGGCACTGCGTCGCCTGCAGCATTGGTGACCAGGGTTTGTGCCTCCCGCCAGGCCTTCACATCTTTGCGGTGCAGGCCTGACAACAGGCTCAGGGAGGAATCGGTCACTTTGGTTTGGGCCCGCTCCAGCTCCAAAACCGCCGCTTCCAAAAACACCGGTTTGGCCTCTTGCATGAACTCGCGGTAGTCAATCCCTGAGCGCAACGCCCAGCGCACAACGGGGCGCAAAAGCCGAAACAGGGACTTGGAAGGTCGGCGCGGCGGGGTGGGTTTGGAATTCACACAGCCATTATAAATGGGAAATTTTCCCATTTATTAAATAAAAACTTTTTTCTTGCATAAACGCTAAAAAAGCCATCCAACGATGGGCGGTAGCAGGCGAACTTGAGCCCATGGTCTGGCTTGATGTCGGGATTTATGCCCTGACGGCAGGCTTTTGGCACACCACCCAAGAGCATGAACCCATGGCAAACTTGGGTTCATGCCCTTGAATATCTTCTCACCGCGCGCCAAAGGCGCCCAAGCCATACCCAAGGCCGGCTTGGGGGGTGAACTGGCGGTAGCGCAGGGATTCAACAGCAGTATTTTTTGGGCGGTCACACTGGGAATCGTGATTTCAGCCAGCCTGGGGTTCTACTCAGACTCCAGCTATCTTGTGACGATTGCGCTGTTGATGGCGGTGATGGGTGCATTGCAATTTTTACTCATGCGCGGTTGGCTCAAAACCACGTCGGCAGCCATGCTGTCAATCTTGTTTGCCGGTGTTTTTTTCTCGATGTACCGGTTTGGCTCGGTCAGCATTGCACAGGCTTCTCTGGCTGGGGTACCGCTTATTTACAGCGTGATCGTACTTGGAGAAACAACCGGTGCCTTGCTGTTGCTTTTGTCCATTGCCGTCAGTGGCTGGATTACCTTTTTACAGGTGACTGATCGCTTGTCACATGCATCCCCCACCATTCCTGAAGCGCAGTGGACTGTGCTCACGGTTGGTCTTTTTGTGGCATTCCGCATGGCGACTCTCTTCAAACGCAATTTACTGGATGCCAACCAGCGTATCCAGATTGCACAAAACCTGCTGTTGCAAGAGCGTACGAACAGCAATGCCAATTTGCAAGAGGCGCTGACGGAGCTTGAACAACAAAAGCACGTGATTGACCAGCATGCCATTGTGATCAACCTGCAGCCCAGCGGAACGATCAGCAAAGGCAACACCCGGTTTGTTGAGGTCAGCGGCTACACGCCAGCCGAATTTATCGGCCAGCCCATTGCAAGCTTTTACTCAGGCTCGCAACAGGATGCCTTCTTCAGTGAAGTCATCGACATCGTCAACCGTGAGCAGGTGTGGCATGGGGAACTGGCTTTACGGGCCCGTGATGGACATACCTTCTGGCTAGACACCACGATAGCGGCCTTCATGAACGCTGAGGGGCATGTGCGTGAATACATCTCGGTCAGCAGTGACATTTCAAAGCGACGGCTGGCCGAACAAGCAGCCAACGCCGCCAGCCGCGCCAAATCAGATTTTCTGGCCAACATGAGTCATGAAATCCGCACCCCGATGAATGGTGTGGTGGGCACGGTTGATGTGTTGAACGCAACCGAACTCAACCCTGAGCAGCGTCGCATGGTGGAAACTATCCATGACTCCTCTTTAACGCTGTTGCAAATTTTGAACGATGTGCTTGATTTCTCCAAAATCGAGGCGGGCAAACTTGAGCTTGAAGTGATTGATCTGGATCTGGTTGCCCTGGTTGAGGGGGTGGTGCAACTCATGCTGAACATTGCACGTGAGCGAAACATCACCCTGACTGTGTGGGTCGATCCGACTTTGCCCCGGGTTCTTCGTGGCGATCCGACCCGTTTGCGACAAATTCTTTTTAATTTATTGGGTAATGCCCTGAAATTCACCTCTGGCAGGGCTGGTCAGGCCGGCAAGGTGGAGATACGTGTGCAAAGTAAGGAAAGTCCCGGCTCAGAAACCGGGCTGGAAATCCAGATTACAGACAACGGCATCGGCATGAAATCCGACCAGGTGTCGCGCTTGTTTGAAGCCTTTACCCAAGGCGATAACAGCACGGCACGCAAGTTCGGGGGTACCGGGCTGGGGCTGAGCATTACTAGGCGACTGGTAGACATGATGAAGGGGCAACTGCTGGTGCAGAGTTCTCCGGGCTTGGGCTCCACCTTCACCGTGATCCTGCCCCTTCTGGCAGCGCCAGCGGGTCAAACCTTGACAGCGAAGCAGGGCTCTACAAGCGTGGCAGAGGCAAGCAAGCTGCAGCACCCCCGTAAGCAACGCATGCGCGATGAACTGATTTTGATTGCCGAAGACAACGAGATCAACCGGGATGTTTTACGGGAGCAGCTCCAACTTCTGGGCTTGCGCAGCGAATGCGCCTTCGATGGCGTTGAGGCCTTGCAAATGTGGCGATCAGGCCGTTACAGCCTGCTGCTGACAGATTGTCATATGCCCAATATGGATGGCTTCTCGCTGGCACAGTCCATCCGGGATGAAGAGCCCCCCTATAACCATATGCCCATATTGGCCATCACAGCCAATGCCCTGCAAGGTGAAGCGCAACGCTGTTTGAACAGCGGCATGGATGACTACCTGACCAAGCCGCTGCGACTCGGCGCTTTGGAGGCCAAGTTAGCCGTCTGGCTGCCTGAGACAGCATCCCGCACCGAGCCTGAAGTCTGGGACGCGTCAGCACTGACGCGCCTGGTTGGTGAAAACCCGGAAATGCAGCTGCGCCTGAGAACACGTTTTCTGGAAAATGCCAGCGAACAAGTGCGTCGATTGCAGCAGCTCATGGATGCCGATGACACCGTAGCAGTTGCCGAGCTGGCACACGAATTGAAGTCATCTGCCCGAACAGTGGGCGCTTTGCTTCTGGGTAGCTTATGCGATCAACTCGAGCAGTGTGCCCGGCAAGGCGATGTGGCAACCATGCAAACCCTGGTGGCCGGCGTTGAGTCGGCGTTTGCCGAAGTCACACCGCAAATCCGGGTTTAGAACGCGAGCGGTTGTCAGTCTTTTCGCTGCAGGCTGCATCGCCCGACATGGCCGGAGGCGGCCTGGAGAGCGCTGGATTCAGTCATTGGACTGTTTTCACCACCATTACCTTGGTGCGGCCTCAATCGCCTTTTTTAAATCACGGTACTCTTCGCAGGAAAAAGTGCAGATTTTGTTGAGTTGAGCCAGGTGATCCCGGGCTTTGTCCATCTGACCCATTTGAACGTAGGCAATGCCGATGTACTCGTGAGCGCCCCGGTGTTTGGGGTCCAGCGTCAAGGCTTGCTTGTACGCCACCAGTGACTCATCGTATTTCTTCAAATTGCGGTAGCTGTAGCCCAACAGGTTAAAGCCATCGGCGCTTTTGGGATTGGCTTTCACGTAGGCCTCAAGTACAGGCATGGCAGAAGACCATTCTTTCTTGGCAATGAACGCCTGAGCCTTCTTCATTTCAGCATCTTCAGGAACTGCTGGTGTGGTGTCTGCCCCCCAGGCGCAACTCAAAGCACCCAAGGTCAGAAGTAAAGTGAGTAGGGATTTATACATAAGGACATTTCGTCATGGGTTGTAGGCAACTGAAACAGCCACGCGCTTGTCTACAGGTACAAACCTATTGGCTACTTCTGCCTGCAACTATAGGTCAATGGCGTTTAGTCAACAACCGCGAGAACCGTTTTTTGGATTGATTTGTAACATAGTTCTGACTTGTCATCGACTTGAAGCCTACAAGCGTTGTCTGGTCATGATGAAAAAACTTGTACTCTTGACCCTGACCTGCCTCTCGTCAGGGTTTACCCTTGCTCAGGAAGCCGGTATCGTCCTGTCGTCCACACCCGTCATGCAGCAAGTTGCAGTACCCCGACAAGTCTGCACCACAGAGCAGCTTGAATTGCAAGGGCCCAAATCAGGCGTCGGGGCAGCTATTGGTGCCATTGCCGGCGCGGCTTTGGGAAACTCTTCCGCGCGTGGTCCGGGTCGCGGGGCGGCTACGGTGATAGGTGCCTTGGGCGGCGCTGTGATTGGCGACCGCATCGAGGGTGACCCTGAGCCCAGGTTTCAAAATATTCAGCGCTGCAGCACGCAAAACTTCTATGAAAACCGCGTGACGGCCTACAACGTGGTCTACGAGTTTGCCGGCCAACGCTATTCGGTGCAAATGCCCAATGATCCCGGCCCAACCATCCCGTTACAGGTGTCCCCCATCGGGGTCAATGCCATGCCGTCGTACCCCAATGCGGGCATGGTTCAGCCCCAACCCATTTACGCCCAGCCGGCACCAGTCATCGCACCTGTCATCATCACCCAACCCAGCTACCCCATCTACTACCCCCGCCCCTACTACGCCCCCCTTGCTTTTGGTCTTGGTGTTGGCAAGGGTATAGCCTATTGGGGCGGACACCCAGGGGGTTACCGCTATCACGGGCAGGGTCCGTGGCATGGTCACCGCAGGTAATTGACCCTACACTTGGCGCACATGACACCTTGCGCCAACAACGATACTTTTCCGCGTCTGCTGGGCGACATTGGTGCAACCAACGCACGGTATGCCTGGCAAGCCCATGCAACAGCCCAGCCAACTGAAATCGCCAGCTACCCCTGCCGTCAGCATGAGTCGCTGCTGATGTCTATCGAGCATTATTTGCAGTCCAACCACAAGCCCCGTCCTAAAACCGTAGGGATAGGCATTGCAACGCAAATACCGGGTGATTGGGTGCAGATGGTGAACCATGATTGGGCGTTTTCAATTGCTGCCATGAAGCAGGCGCTCGATGTCAAACACCTGGTGTTTGTCAACGACTTCACTGCCCTGGCTTTGTCTTTGCCGACCTTGTCAGAAACTGATCTCTACCCCATCGGCAATGGCACCGCGGTTGTTCAGGCGCCGATGGCCGTGATTGGTCCGGGTACCGGCCTGGGTGTTTCCAGCTTGCTGCCCAATGGCTGTCACGGCCGCTGGCTGCCAATCAGCGGAGAAGGCGGCCATGTCACACTCAGCGCAGACAACCCGCTTGAGCAGGCGGTAATCGAACGGCTCAAGCAGCGCTATGGTCATGCCTCGGCAGAACGGGCATTGTCTGGCCCCGGGCTGGTTGCACTTTACGAAGCAGTGTGTGACGTGCACGGACAAGCCGCACAAGCCTTGTCTGCGGCGTCGGTCATGGCGCATGCCCAGGCGGCAACGCAGTCGTCCTGCTCGCTGGCTCTTGGACTTTTTTTTGCCTTTCTAGGTAGCACTGCTGGAAACCTTGCACTTACCTTGGGCGCAACAGGCGGCGTTTTCGTGGGTGGCGGCATTGTCCCCAGAGCCCTTGCAGAACTGGAACGCTCTACTTTCCGGGAACGCTTCATCAGCAAAGGGCGATACCGCGACTACTTGAATGCCATTCCCACCCGGGTGATTCAAGCCAAGGTATCACCCGCCCTCATCGGCGCATCGATTGCACTCGACCATCAACTGGCCTGACGGGCATGGCCGGGCAGGCACCCTTGCTGGCCTTTAAATTGCATGCATAACAACCAGTGAAAGCTTGCTTGCCTCACGTTTGCTTGACTCAAGCTTGGTTACAGTTAGCACTCGAATTGATTTGATAACCCATAACGCCAAGGAACTGCGCAATGTCTTCTGGAAAAATACTGGTAGCCCAAGGAGGCGGCCCGACTGCGGTGATTAACCAGTCCCTGGTTGGCGTGGCCATGGAAGCCCGGCGATTTGGCTCGATCGACCGCATTTACGGTGCGCTGCACGGCGTGCGCGGCATCGTCAACGAAGACCTTGTCGACCTGACCCAGGAAACCCACCATAACCTGGAACTGGTGGCCAGCACGCCCTCGTCGGCATTGGGCTCCACCCGCGACAAACCAGACCTGAAGTACTGCCAGGAAATTTTCAAGGTCCTGCAGGCGCACCAAATTGAGCGATTCTTTTACATCGGTGGCAACGACTCCTCAGACACCGTGCGTATCGTCAGCCTGGAAGCCGAAAAAGCGGGCTACCCCTTGCGGTGCATGCATATTCCGAAAACCATAGACAACGATCTGGTGGGCAACGACCACACCCCCGGCTATCCTTCCGCAGCCCGGTTTGTGGCTCAGGCTTTTGCTGGTGCGAACCTCGACAATGCTGCACTACCCGGTGTCTATGTCGGCGTGGTCATGGGTCGCCATGCCGGTTTTCTGACAGCGGCCTCAGCACTGGGCAAGAAATTTCCTGACGATGGCCCGCACCTGATTTACCTGCCTGAACGGACTTTTGTCATCGAGAATTTTTTACGTGATGTCAAAGCCACCTACGACCGCTTCGGACGCTGCGTGATTGCCGTATCCGAAGGCATACACGACGCCAGCGGCGCTCCCATACTCAGTCTGCTTGCCAAAGAACTGGAGCACGATGCCCATGGCAATGTGCAGTTGTCAGGCAATGGCGCGCTGGCAGATTTGCTGTGCGAAGAAATCAAAGCCAAGCTGGGTATCAAACGGGTGCGCGGTGACACCTTCGGGTATTTGCAGCGCTCTTTCCTGGGCTGCGTGTCCGATGTCGATCAGCGCGAAGCCCGCGAAGTTGGCGAGAAAGCCGTTCAATTTGCCATGTGGGGCCAGCGCAGTGGCTCGGTGGCGATCAAGCGTACCGGCTTTTACGCGGTGGACTACGAATTAGTGCCCCTGGAGTCCGTGGCTGGCAAAACCCGCACCATGGAAGATGATTTCATCACGGCCAGTGGGAACGACGTGACCGACGTTTTTCGCTTGTACCTCAAGCCTTTGCTGGGTTCGGGCTTGCCTGACGCCTTCCGTCTGCGCCACAACCCTGTCGCCAAAATCCTGCACAAATAACTCAGCCCAGGGGCTTAACGCCCCAGATGTCCTGGGCGTATTCGGTAATGGTGCGATCTGAGGAAAACATGCCCATGCCAGCAACGTTGAGGATGCATTTGCGGGTCCACTCGGTGGGCTGGCGATAGAGTTCGTCCACCCTGTCTTGCGTGGCCACATAGTCGGCGTAATCTGCCAGCAACAGGTAGTAATCCGTCTCCAGCAGCGAGCGCACCACATCGGCATAACGGTTGGGTTCGTCGGGTGAAAAAGCACCATCTGCCAAACGGTCGATGGTGTGTCGCAATTCAAAATTATTGTCGTAGTAGCGCCGCGGCTGATAGCCGCTGGCACGCAGGTCTTCCACCTGCTGGGTCCGGTTACCGAAGATAAAAATATTGTCAGCACCCACCTGCTGGGCAATCTCGATGTTGGCACCATCCCAGGTGCCAATGGTGAGTGCACCGTTGAGGGCAAACTTCATATTGCCGGTGCCGGATGCCTCGGTGCCAGCCGTTGAAATTTGCTCCGACAGGTCGGCTGCAGGAATCACGATCTCGGCCATGGACACCCGGTAGTTGGGCAGAAATACCACTTTGAGCCGGTTGCCCACGCAGGGATCGGCGTTGATGACCCGGGCAACATCATTGATCAGGCGGATCACCAGTTTGGCCATGTAGTAGGCTGAAGCCGCTTTGCCCGCAAAAATGACGGTGCGGGGTACCCAGTTGGCCTGGGGTTGGGCAAGAATGCGGTGATAACGCGTCACCACATGCAGCACATTGAGGAGCTGGCGCTTGTACTCATGCATGCGCTTGACCTGAACGTCAAACAGGCTGTCAGGATCAAAATGAATCCCGGGAAACAGCGGGGCCATGGATTCAATCAGGCGCTGCTTGTTTTTTTGTTTGGCCAATCTAAACGCGCTGTTGAATTCTGGTTCGGACGCCAGATGACGCAGCTGCGACAACTCGTCGAGATGACGCCGCCAGGTGCTGCCGATGCGGCTGTCAATCAAGGCAGACAAGGGCCGGTTTGCCTGGGCTAACCAGCGCCGGGGCGTAATGCCATTGGTCTTGTTGCAGAAACGCTCCGGAAACAGGGTGGCAAAGTCGGCAAAAATGGTCTGCACCATCAGATCGCTGTGCAGGGCTGACACGCCATTGACCTTGTGGCTGGCCAGCACCGACATGAAAGCCATGCGAACGCGTCTGCCGCCCCGCTCGTCAATCAGGGAAACACGGCGCAGCAGGGAATGATCGCCCGGGAAACGGGCATGTACCCCGGCCAGAAAACGGGCATTGATGTCAAAAATAATCCGCAGGTGACGTGGCAGCAAGCGTCCAATCATCTCCACCGGCCAGGTCTCCAGCGCCTCAACCATGAGGGTGTGGTTGGTGTAAGAAAAAATGCGGGTGCACAGCGACCAGGCCTGATCCCAGCTCAGGCGCTGCTCGTCCAGCAGCAAGCGCATCAGTTCGGGCACAGCCAGCGCCGGATGGGTGTCGTTCAGATGTACAGCAACCTTGTCAGCCAGCTGGTCAAAGTTGTCGTGGTTGCGCAGATAACGACGCAAGATATCCTGCATGGAAGCGCTGACGAAAAAATACTCCTGCCGCAGTCGCAACTCTTTGCCATGCTCGGAACTGTCGTCCGGATAAAGCACCCGCGACACATTTTCGGAATTGTTTTTGGCCTCTACCGCGCGCATGTAATCGCCCCGGTTAAAGGCTTCCAGGTTGATGCCCTCACTGGCCCGGGCCGACCACAGCCGCATGGTGGTGACACTGGACATGCCATAGCCCGGAATGCCGTTGTCATAGGCCGTGGCAATCACCTGGTCTGTATCCACCCAGTTCACCATGTCACCGTCGGTCACCAGACGACCGCCATAGTGCACGGTGTAACTCAGCTCCGGGCGCATGAACTCCCAGGGGTTGCCATTGACCAGCCAGTAGTCGGGCTCTTCAATCTGACGGCCATCCACAATCCGCTGGCTGAACATGCCGTAGTCATACCGAATGCCATAACCGATGCCAGGCAGTCCTACCGTGGCAATCGAATCCAGAAAACAGGCCGCCAGACGGCCCAGGCCACCGTTGCCCAAAGCAGCATCGGGCTCGACTTCAATCAGGGCATCAAAATCAGCCCCCAATTGCGCACAGGCCAGCTTGACTGCGTCATAGACATCGGTGGCGAGCATGGCATTGACCAGGGCACGGCCGGTCAGGAATTCCATTGAGAGGTAATAAACCCGTTTTGAATCCTGGTCCTGGGCGCGTTTGAGCGTTTCGCGCCAGGGGTTCATGATGCGGTCACGAACGGTACGGAAAACGGCAAACATCCAGTCGCGCTGGCTGGCTGAACGCAAGTCTTTGCCTATGGAATAAATCAGGTGGTGGGCAATGGAGCTGCGTATGCCTTCAACAGTGTCAAGGGGTTGGACATTGTCAGCGAGGTTTTCGTAAAACATGGTGCTCAATCGTCAGAAAAATGTGAGGAGAAGCCG
>JBILKC010000291.1:0-3508 GCA_044376885.1 Hylemonella sp.
TGAATGCGTAGAAGAGCTGATCTTGGTTCGCTGTCTGACCCATCATGGCCTGCACCTCCGTCTAAAACTAAGACATGCAGACCTTCGATTGGTTCCAAATTTCTGGGGAGTTTTTCAACAGAATAGGTTCATAGCTGACCCTAAATCAATAAACTGGCCATTGAGAACCCTTCCAATAAAAGGACCAAAATTCGTCATCCAGGTTTTCCCTGTCTACACTGGCACGCCGCAAATAAATATCACGCTCTCGGTCAATCACCCAACTTCTGTAATGACTGGATCTATAGCCCCAAGCCATTTCATCAATCCGGTACTTGACCATGTCTTCATCGGAAATTTGTCCGTACACGTACGTCATGCTGCGCCCTTTGTGTTGGTAGATGAATGCCTTCAAAAGTGTGCTTTACCAATCGATGAGTACACCGATACCCGATTAGCCAATAGTTTGAGATGTTCAGTACTGGTGTTGTTTCGCTGATTGTTGGGTTTAATTGGAATCTGACCCCGATTAACTCAGCGCGACAGGGGCACGGGAGCGGGCAAACGGGGCAACGGGGGCAAAGGCTCGCCCAGAAAGCGCTTGCGTAATTCGTCTGTGTAGCGGTGGCTTCGTTGGGTTATGCAGCGACCAGCAGGGGTGTCGGGAAATTCAACACGGTAATACAGCGAGTTGCTTGTAGAAGGCCCTTCTCTGGCCGCTTTACGGGCACTCGCCGTGTACTGCGGGCAACGGTGTTTGGCAAAGAACGCTTCTTTGAAACGAACCAACTCTTCCACGTTGACGGCTTTCCAGCCTGGCGGGGCACCTGTGCCTGGAATGATGTCGCCGGTTTTGGTGCTGACCAGAAAGTCAATGCCCGCTAAGCCATCGAACTTTGCTCGGGGATCAGTTGTGAGGTCTACTGCCCCCAACTGAATTTCATCTGGACTGATGAAATGACCGCCGAGACCCGTTTTAATCGCCCAATTCTTCTGTTCGCATTGTTTAAACCATTCCGCTGGCTCGGGCCCCTTTTTAGCCACCCCATAAGTCTTGGCCCAGCGCACCCTCTGGTTGTCACTGTCCATCATGACCAACATGGAAAATCCCCACTGTTGACAGTCTTCTGGCCCACGTTGGAAAGCCAGCCAGCCTTGTCGCTCCAGTAGCTCACCGCTCATCAGGCGTTTGAGCATTGCCTTTTTATAAAGATTCGCCGGGCTGTTTTCCATTCCAAGGGCTGTGGTGTTCGTGTACTTTTCCAAGGCGTCATAAGGCCAGTCAGTTATGCGCACCCAGCGGCCCGAATCCTGTAGCTGAAAGCGGTAGCCGATGAGGAGTTTTTTCTCGCCAATGGCGCCAATGCCGTCGGGCACGGGCGGGCGCACACCTTTCATGCGTATCAGGGTTTGGGTACTCAGCCCATACAGCAGTACCGAAGGGTCAGGGTCTTGCAGCCTCATCTCAAACGGTTCTTCGTACCCGTTGCTACGCCGCATGATGGGCTGACCGGTTTCGTCGTCCACCAAATTGACCAGCATGCTGGCTTGTGCTAACGCGGGTAGCAATGCCCACAGCCACAAAGCAAGCAGCCTGAAACTGATTTTTTTCCACAAGCGTGGTTTGCCGGTTTTTGGCCTCATGTCGTCTCCTTCACGTGACGTTTAAAACCACAAGCCCATTGCCCTTGAGGTCCAGCCACACTCCCAGCTGGCTGTACACCGTATCTGAGGCATGGAGGTGGCTTTGCCATTGCTTTTCTTTTTCTGCAAGGGTTTGCGCCTGGACTTCAGTGGTCAAGATCAACACGCTCAATGTAAAGAAGACAATTTTGTGCGTGCGGTTCATCGGATTCACTTTGAATTTGAAATAAGTAGTCGAGTCTGCCAAAGACTTCACCGCTCGCCTATCCCCCAAGAGGGTGATTTTTCGATTTCTTTGCGTTAGTTTCGGGCCAGTGCCCAGTCCGTACCCATGGCCTGGCGAACTTGACATTGGCCGCCCATGAACCTCCCATGAACCTCACGATCACGACCCGCCTAAAATACTTTGGTGAATGCCCCTCTGCTTACCGTCCCCCCACTGCCGCGCCGCCCGATCCGGGAATTGCCCGATGAGCTGATCAGCCAGATTGCCGCCGGTGAGGTGGTGGAGCGGCCCGCCTCGGTGGTTCGTGAGTTGGTGGATAACGCGCTTGATGCCGGAGCCAGCCAGATTACCGTGCGGCTGCTGGCCGGCGGGGTGCGGTTGATCGCGGTTGAAGACAACGGCTGCGGCATTGAACAGGACGAACTGCCTATGGCCTTTAAACGCCATGCCACCAGCAAGATTAGCAGCCTGCAAGATCTGGAAACCGTCGGCACCATGGGGTTTCGGGGCGAAGCCCTTGCCGCTATCAATTCCATTGCAGACTGTTCAATATCCACAAGGGCAAACGGCACAAATACTGCCTATATTCTGGAGGGGCGTAGCGGCGAACTCAGGCCGGTGGCGCGCAGCACGGGCACCACGGTAGAAGTCAAAGAGCTGTTTTTCAGCACCCCGGCGCGCCGAAAGTTTCTCAAAACCGATGCCACCGAGCTGGCCCATTGCATTGAATCCGTGCGTCGCCATGCGCTGGCGCGGCCCGATGTGGGCTTTGCCATTTGGCACGAGGGCAAGCTCATTGAGCAGTGGCGTGCCTGCGACGGCCCCGATGCCCTGGAAAAACGGCTTTGCGATGTTCTGGGCACTGAGTTTGGCGAGAAATCCATTGCCGTGGACACCCATCCCGCGGCCACGGGCATTGAGCCGCACGAAACCTTTACCGCCAGTCTGCCTGGTTCTTTAAGCAGCACATCTTCTTTTCCCCGCATTCGGGTGTGGGGCCGGGTGGGCATTCCGGATGCCGCGCGCTCCCGTGCCGATCAGCAGTTTTGTTATGTGAATGGCCGCTTTGTGCGCGACAAGGTGCTCACCCACGCCGCCCGCAGCGCCTATGAAGATGTGCTGCATGGCCAACGCCAGCCGGTGTATGCGCTGTATGTTGAGATCGACCCGGCGCGGGTAGACGTCAATGTGCACCCCACCAAGATAGAAGTTCGCTTTCGCGACAGCCGCGAAGTCCATCAGGCCGTTCGGCACGCCGTAGAGAATGCGCTGGCTGTGCCCCGCTCCGCCCTGGAGGACAAACAACCCCAGGCAGAGCTTGATCAATCCACAACAAAAAAGGCTTTTCCCCATACGGGCTGGTTACAGCCTGCTATGAATTTTGAAGCTACAGGCGGGAATCGGGTATCCGATCTGCAGGCGCTCTGGCAACCTGCCGCCAGCCCTGAGCCAGCGCGTGAGAACCAGGGTCATTTCAAGGCCGACACCCTGGCCCATTCTGCTCAAACTCCGGCTCTGGACAACGCCGCCCACGTCTGGCCGCTGGGGCGTGCCCTGGCGCAGCTGCAAGGCATTTACATCCTGGCCGAGAACAAGGCCGGGCTGATTGTGGTGGACATGCATGCAGCCCATGAGCGTATCGTCTATGAGCGACTGAAA
>JBILKC010000051.1:0-11556 GCA_044376885.1 Hylemonella sp.
ATTGGGGGGGCGGGGCATCAATGAATTTTATTTCAACAGACTATGAGCAGCTGATTCAAGGACAAAGTGCAACTTTGATTAACCGAGAGGGATTACCAGGGCGCCTTCCACGAAACTAATGTCGATTCATACTCCCTCTGAAGTCAACAGGCCCCGCTGATTGATGTTAACGAATTTGTCAATCGCATTGGCCCCGATGGGGCTTTAAGAACATACTTGTGTGCACTCCAGGGGTGCATTACCGCGATATGTCTGCACCAAGTTGGCGCAATTGCATTCTATTCAGCCCATGCCAGGGGGTCTTCTCTGCGCCTTTGTGCTGGAATGGCTGGCATATTGCGCTGGCATGACCTTTGCGGATGAAGGTTGCATATTTGCTCCGTAATTCACTAAAGGTGCCGCCATGTCTGAATTCTTTGATCCCTACAATGCTGACCGCCCCCTCATGCTCAAGTGCAGCTGTGGCAAAGATCACACCGAGGCGGAGCATGCCAAGGAGGTTTCGGCAGCTGGTGCCACTGCCGAGCTCAAACGGCGCAGCCTAACTAGCGAGTTTGAGGCCTACTCCAACGAATTCATTGAAGCTACCCTGGTCAAGGCCATCTTCCCGCAAGACGAAGTCCGTCGGCGCTTTCTTCGTGCAGTTGGCAAAAGCACGGCCATGGCGGCCATTGCCAGCGTGTTGCCAGTGGCTAGTCTGCAGGCCATGGCGCAAGACAAGAATGCACTGGAAAAGAAAGACCTGAAGGTTGGCTTTATCCCGATTACCTGCGCCACGCCCTTGATCATGGCGCACCCCTTGGGCTTCTACAAGCAACAGGGCCTGAACGTTGAAGTCACCAAAACTGCCGGTTGGGCGCTGATTCGTGACAAGATGATCAACAAGGAATACGACGCCACCCACTTTCTCTCGCCCATGCCACTGGCGATTTCCTTGGGTCTCGGTTCCACCGCCACGCCCATGAACGTGGCCACGATCCAGAACATCAATGGCCAGGCCATCACCCTGAGCCTCAAGCACAAAGACAACCGCGACCCTAAGAACTGGAAAGGCTTCAAATTCGCCATTCCCTTTGAGTACAGCATCCACAACTTTTTGCTGCGCTACTATCTGGCCGAGGCCGGCCTGAACCCGGATACCGACGTTCAGCTTCGCGTTATTCCACCGGCTGAGATGGTGGCCAATCTGCGGGCCGGCAATATTGATGGCTTCCTTGGCCCCGACCCCTTCAACCAGCGGGCTGTGTTTGAAGAGGTCGGTTTCATTCACCTGTTGACCAAAGAGCTGTGGAACGGTCACCCCTGCTGCGCGTTTGGCACCAGCACCGAGTTCATTCAGAAAAACCCGAACACCTTTGCTGCACTGTACCGCGCCGTGCTGACTTCTGCCGCCATGGCGCGCGATCCTAAAAACCGCGAGCTGATTGCCAAGGTGATTGCACCCGCACAGTACTTGAACCAACCTGAAGCTGTCCTGACGCAGGTCCTGACCGGCAAGTTTGCCGACGGCTTGGGCAACATTAAAAATGTGCCTGACCGCGCTGACTTTGACCCCATGCCCTGGCAGAGCATGGCGGTATGGATGCTCACCCAAATGCAACGTTGGGGTTACATCAAGGGCGACGTCAATTACAAGCAGATTGCGGAAAAAGTGTTCCTGCTGACCGATGCCAAAAAATACATGAAGTCCTTGGACCAGAAAGTGCCCGATGGCGCCTACCCCAAGTTCAAGATCATGGGTAAGGAGTTTGACGCTGCCAAAGCAGCCGAATACACCAACAGCTTTGCGATTCGCAAGGCGGCGTGACGTGACATCTTTGCGGATGCGCGCGGCACTGGTGTCGCTGCTGATATTTTTGACTATCCTGGGCATCTGGTACGCCGCTACAGCTTCTAGTGGTGTGGTTGGCGCATCGAGTGCGGGTATGTCTGTCGAACAGGTGGAATACGCCAAGATGATGGGTAAAGACCCGGGGGCTGTCAAAGCCAGCGGCTTTCCCACGCTGGGCCAGATGGGCGCTACGGTGTGGGGGCACCTCACAAACCCTTTTTATGACAACGGTCCGAACGACAAGGGCATTGCCATTCAACTGGCCCATTCTCTGGGGCGCGTAGGTCTGGGCTTTGCGCTGGCTTGTCTGGTGGCCATTCCATTGGGTTTTGTGATTGGTATGTCGCCACTATTGCGCCAGGCGTTTGACCCGTTCATTCAGGTTCTCAAACCCATCAGCCCGCTGGCGTGGATGCCGTTGGCGCTTTACACCATCAAAGACTCTTCCATCTCCGGCATTTTTGTGATTTTCATCTGTTCTGTATGGCCCATGTTGGTCAATACCGCTTTTGGCGTGGCATCGGTTCGTCGTGATTGGCTCAACGTCGCAGCCACTCTGGAGGTCAGCCCCCTGCGCAAGGCCTTTTTGGTGATTCTTCCGGCTGCAGCGCCCACGATCCTGACGGGTATGCGAATCAGCATGGGCATTGCGTGGTTGGTGATTGTGGCTGCCGAAATGCTGGTTGGTGGCACCGGCATTGGCTACTTTGTCTGGAATGAATGGAACAACCTGTCACTCACCAATGTGATCTTTGCCATTCTGGTCATCGGCATTGTGGGCATGCTGCTGGACGTGATGTTTGGTCAGTTGCAAAAAGCGGTGACTTATGTGGAATAAAACAAGCTCAGATTGCTGCTGATGGACGCTTTTCTCAAAATTGAAAAACTGGGCAAGGCTTTTGTGCCCGCCAAGCCGGTCTTTGCCGATGTGTCGTTCACGCTGGACAAGGGTGAGTTCGTTTGCATCATCGGGCATTCCGGTTGCGGGAAGACCACCATCCTCAATGTCCTGGCTGGGCTGGATACCGCCAGCATGGGCCATGTGTTCATGGATGGCCGAGAAGTAGTCGGGCCAAGCCTTGAGCGTGGTGTGGTGTTTCAAGGCCATGCGCTGATGCCTTGGCTGAGCGTGCGACAAAACATCGCTTTTGCAGTCAAGTCGCGTTGGCCCCTATGGAAGAAGACCGAGGTGGACGCCCAGGTCGAGAAGTTCGTGGCCATGGTGGGGTTGACCCCGGCCATCGATAAAAAACCCAGTCAGTTGTCGGGTGGCATGAAGCAGCGGGTTGGTATTGCACGCGCTTTCTCAATCCAACCCAAAATGCTGCTCTTGGATGAGCCGTTTGGTGCGCTGGATGCGCTCACTCGCGGCACGATTCAGGACGAGCTGATGGGCATCGTGCGCCTGACACAGCAGACGGTGTTCATGATCACCCACGATGTGGACGAAGCCATTTTACTGGCCGACCGCATTTTGTTGATGAGCAATGGCACTGAGGCCGATGGAGTTTATAAACCCGGCGGTATTGCCGAGGTGGTGGTCAACCCCTTGCCGCGCAGCCGCAAACGCTCGGACCTGCACCGCCTGGAGGGCTACTACGATTTTCGCAACCGCATTGTTGATTTCCTGGTCAGCCGGGCTAGCGCCCATTGATCGCATATAGGCTGTACACGCCATCAGAGTTTATTTTCAACCGCAACTTAAAACATGGAGTCACTATGAACCGAAATGACATCACCGAAAAAATCATCACAAGCAAAGTTTCCAAAGGCATCACCTGGGATTCTGTGGCCAAGAAGGTTGGCCAGTCCAAAGAATGGACCACAGCCTTATGCCTGGGCCAGATGACGGCCACGCCGGCACAAGCCAAGATCGTTGGCAAAATCTTTGGCCTTAGTGCCGAAGAGCAAAAATGGTTGCAAGTGGTTCCCTACAAGGGGTCCCTGGACACAGCCGTTCCAACCGACCCCCTGATCTACCGTTGGTACGAAATTGTCAGTGTCTATGGCACCACCATCAAGGAGTTGATCCACGAAGAGTTTGGCGATGGCATCATGAGTGCGATTGATTTTTCCATGGATATCCAGCGCCAGCCCGACCCCAAAGGTGACCGTGTGAACGTGGTTCTCTCAGGCAAGTTCCTGCCTTACAAAACCTACTAGGTCACTGACCAGTCTAAAACCCGGTCCAGCCCGCTTGATACTCTGCAAACATCACTTTGGCACCGCAGGCTTGTGCGAATTCGGCAATCAACCGGCCTTTGCCGCCAACGTTTGGGTTGCCAACAAAATTGATTTGCTGATTCTCACCCGTGATGAAATCCGCGTTGAGCGGACAGTCGTCAACCACGACCAAAGTCTGCGGTCCGATACAACGCATCACTGCGGCCAGTTCTTTCAGGTGGTGAATGGCCGAGGGCATCCAATAGACCAGGTCCAGGTCAAAGGAGTCGAGATAAAGCAGATCAATTTTCTGCCCACTTACTGCTAGTTGCTGTGCCAACAGGCTCAGATAATGAACGCTGTCATCTTGCGTCACTTGCACCCGAGGGCTCACCAGCTTGCGGCACTCAGCCACTGATACCGGGCTGATGTCTACCGTCTGGCAGCTTGATTGCTGGTCGCGGCAGGAAATGTAGCGGTCGAACAGCAAAGTGCTTTGGCCGTCGCCGGCCCAATTGCCTGCGCTGCGCGCACACCCGGTTTCAACGATAGTGACCGGGCCCGGCAGCGTATCCAAGTAGGTAAAGACCTGCCGAAATGTTTTTTCCCTGTGCGCCAGTAGGGGAGCCGCCTCAGCGTTGAAAAAATTCCAGAATTCAGTGTTGAGTGTCATGGTATTTGAGGCTGCGTTGGCGTTTGTCGAACAAGGGGGTGGTGGTGAATGTGTGCTGCAAACGAGGGTCAGCAGATCTTCGCGTACCTGTTGCAACACCGGAGCCCAAGTATCAAATTTCACTTGCCGGTAAAGCCGTACACTGTCGTACCAGGGGCTATGTGTGCCGGTTTCCATCCAGCGCCAGCAGCTGTCGAAACGGTTGAGCAGCCACACTGGTTTGCCCATGGCAGCTGCCAAGTGTGCAGTTGAGGTGTCAACGCTGATCACCATATCGAGCCGATCAATCAGGGCCGCGGTATCGGAAAAGTCGGTCAGCAAATCAACTGCATTGAACAGGTTGTGTTCAGGCCAGACGGCCTCTTTGCGCTCCAGGAGTTCAGCCTCAGCCGGATTACCTTTTTGCAGACTCACGAACAAAATGCCAGGACAGTTCAACCCTGCGATGCCGCTCAGCGGAATGTTACGCCGCTCATTAACGCGCCAAAGCTCAGGCTGATCTGCCCGGAAACCACCATTCCAGACCAGTCCGATCCTGGGCATATTGCCGAAGGGAGCCAGCCGCTGTTCCCAGATCGCAGCCTTGTTTGCATCTGCACGCAGGTACCCTTTTGACAGCGGTATCGTATCGAGGGTGGTTTTAAAAGCCAGTGGCAGGCTCATGAGCGGGCAGTGGTAATCAAATTCACCTACCGGAGTGCCGCTTGCAACCACTTCAATCTCGCCCGGCATGCATGTGAGCAGGCTAACCAATGGCGCCTGGACAGCCAGAATGACCCGCGCACCCATGGCAGCTATCAGCGGTGCGTAACGGCAAAACTGGATCGTGTCACCCAAACCCTGTTCTGCGTGCAACAAAATGACTTTGCCTTCAAGAGACTGCTCTCCCAGCCAAAGCGGCTGGGTAACGAGGGGTTGGTTCTTCAAGTAGCTGGGTTGCTGGTGTCGCCACTCGAACAGACGCCAACCCTTTACATAGTCACCCATCAGCAGTAACAGTACAGCAATGTTCCAATACGCCTCGGTGTGCTTGGGGTTGATTTCAAGTGCCTTTTCGTAATTTGACAGTGCCGGACCGCTGATTAGCAATTCATGCTGGGCAACAGCCCGGTTGTAGTAGGCCAGCGCGAAGTCCGGTCGGATTGCAATGGCCGCATTCATATCCGCAATCGCTTCCTGTTGACGGTTCAGACTGATCAGGGCGTGACCTCGGTTGTTATATGCATCCACGAGATTTGGTTGCAGCGCGATGGCGGCACTGCAATCGTCCACCGCCTGCTGGAACTGTTTCAGGGCGTAATGTGTCAGGCTGCGGTTGCTGTAAGCGTTTGCGTAATCTGGCGCGCAGTCGATAGACTGGCTGAAGCTCGCCAGCGCTGCCTGAAATTGCCCGCTGGCGTGTTGTGCGAGTCCCAGGTTGTTGTGCGCGTGGGCGCTTCGGGGTTGAATCGACAGCGCATTGATAAAGTGTCCCGCAGCTGTCGGATAATCACCCGCCTGATGAGCAATTGCCCCTAGCAAGTGAACTGCATCAAAGTAGTTCGGGTTGGTGGCCAGGATCTTCAGGCAAATTGCCTTGGCTTTGGGTGTCTGGCCTTGTTGGTAAGCGGCGAAAGCCCGTTCATAGTGAAGGCTTGCGCCGGACTGCATTACATGGGCAGGCGAGCGAGAGTGTTGGCGATGAATCGGACGCTGTTTGTCCATGGCGTTTGGGTGATTCCCAGTGAAGTGAGCCGGAGTTTCGATAACTGGCAATAACTTTACCGGTAATTGCCTGCGGTGAATGACTTTGTATATTGGATATACAGAAGTATTTCAACGGATCAGGCAAGCCCACCGGTAGCCCCTGTTGTCTAACGAGTGTATCCCGGCATTAATGCAGAGTCAGTGGGTGTGACGTGGTCTTGACCCGCACTACCGTGGGTCGAGGCTCATAAGGAACGCCTGGGGCTCCCACGATGGTCGCTGCGATCGTTTTGGCTTGACGCGCAATGGGTTCAATAAAGCGGCTGCCCTGCCCATTGATGGTGATGCAGTCACCCAGGGCATGAATGTTCGGGTTGCTGGTGCGTAAGGTGTTTGCGTCGACCGCAATGCCCTTGTTCCAGGCCAGATCGGCGCTCAGTGCCAGCCGCCCCGGGGTTTGCAGGCCAACGGCCACAATCACCTGGTCGGCAGCAAAGCGCTGGCCACAGTCAGTACTCACCCGGTAGCGCTGGCCTACTTTTTCAACCCCGGATACTTTCAGCTTGCCAATAAAACGTATCGGCAGATCCCGCCAGGCGTGTAAAACCTGTTGTCCGGCTTGCGCGGACTTCCAGCGTGCCAAGGGTTCATCCTGGACGTCCAGCAGGGTGATCCGGTGGCCGCCCAGCGCCAAGTCATTTGCCAGCTCGCTGCCGATCAGACCCGCACCCACGATCAAAATATCTTTGGGTCCGGTATCTTTAATGTCCCCGAGGGCTTTACACAGTTGCTGGTAAGCCTCCAGATGGTTGATCCGCCAGCAGAGCTTGGCTGGCAGATGCGCAGGTAACGCGGCTTGTGCCCCATGCGCCAAAACCAGCTGGTCGTAGTGCAGTGGGCCGCGTGTGGTGCGTAATTGCTGCAGGTCAGCGCAGATGCGCACCGCATGGGTTCGGGCCAACAAACGCAGATTGAGCCGCTGCGCAGCATGGCTACCAGTTTCCTTGATGAACTTATCTTCAGTCATGCTTTTGGCCATGGCCACTGAGAGCAATGGCTTGTCATAAACATTGCCAGCGCAAGCGGTCACCAGGGTGATGGGTAGGTTGGCGTCGAGGGCGCGCAAATTCTCGGCGATTTGCCAACCTGCACGACCTGCTCCCACGATCACCACCCCATCCCGCGAACGCCCTGACTGAGCCGAACGCTTCAGTGTGCCGACAGCTATGCTGCTGCCTACCTTGGCGCGCAAGGCATCCACGCTGGGAGGGGTGTAAGGTTCAAAATCAGCTTTGCTTACGCCGCACAACGGGCAGGCCCAGTCGGTGGAGATATCGGCAAAACGGGTACCGGCCGCGAGCCCGCCATCTGGATCGCCCTCGGCTTCGTTGTAAATGTAGCCGCAGGCCTTGCAAATATAGGTTTGCCAGGGTGCGAGAGTCAGCACCGCTTGAGCAACCGCTGTTTGCGTGATCATGTGGGCAGTATGTCCGCGCTGAGTCGCGCAATTTCCTTGCGCAAATGCTTGATCGCCGGTGTGACAATCGCAACAAAATGGGATTCACGCACCCTACGCTGTACCTCGGAGCTCAGCAGGTAACCGCGCGCACCCTGATGCATCAGCGCCGACTGCGCGGCCCGCAGAGACAACTCAGCTCCATGAGCTCGGGCGTCCAGTACGTCAATGAAAAATTCAGTAGACGTCTCAAAAGGCGTTTTCGCAAGCTTCATGACCCGAGCGGACAAGGCATCAAGCTCCGCCTGCAACGCGTCAGGACGTTCATCCAGAAACTCGTTCACATGGCCCAACTGGTCCTCCACTGCCCATATGGAATCTATCGCGCCCTGTGTCACACCAATTGCCATTCCGCACTGGAGCATGACAAACGCGCCCCGAATGCGGGCAATGGTCGGTTTGGCAGGATCTGCAATGGTGTCTGCTGCGCCAATGAAAACATCTTTGAGTCGCAAGGCAAAGGTGCCGGTGCCTTCCATGGCCGAAAAACTCGGGCAGTTGCGCAGCTCCACGCCGGGCGCATCGCAGCGCAGAAGAAACATCAACTCCCGCGCCGCTTCACCGGCTGGCACTTCTACCGCAGCAATGGCTCCGCAGTAATGATCCGTGCCCAGATTGCTGACCCAAGGCAGACTGCCATTAACCTGGTAGCCCCCTTCAACCGGCGTTGCCGTGAGCAGCAGGCTTTCAATCTGGGCGTAACTTTTCATGGGGTTGGACAAAGCTGTGCCTCCCAGCCGTACCCCGCTAGCGTGTTGCATCAGCACATCACCCATGAGCGCCGGATTGCCGGATTGCTGCAGGTACAACCCGCAGACCGCCTGACACCACATCATGAAGCCGGTGGCACCGCACACTTTGGATACCTCGGCCATAGACCGGATGGCCAACTCAAAGTCAGCCTGTCCGGCCGGGGCATCAAGGTGAGCACTCATGGCTCCCAAGGCTGCCAGTTCTTGAAGAATATGCTTGGGGTAAAAACCTTGGCGATCAATGGCATTTACTGCCTGCACCAGCGGCCCCTGGGCGATTTCCCGAATCCGCACGAGCATGGCGCTGTCCAGAGCAACAGGGATCTCTGCAAGTTCTGGTGGCAGGTCGGCGAGGTGCATGATGTTGCCTCTGGGCTTTGACTGGATTAATCGGCCAGACTGATGTCGAAGGGAATCGGGTTACGCATGGAGTTGGCGACGGGCGAGTAAAAATTGGCGTGCTGAACGATGTCGTCAAGCACGTCGCGTGGGGCATCGCCCTCCAGCAGCACTTTCACCCGGATGGCCTGAAAGCCCATTTCTGGCGGCATCTTGCTCAAAGCACCGCCCGCACCCCAGGCGGCCGGGTTACCGATATCGCCCTCGATGAATAATTCAAGTTTGCTGAGCTTGACCTGTTTCCAGGTGGCCACAGCAGTGATACCCACCACGAGGCAGCCACCCAGACCGGACAAGACTATCTCCCCAGGGGCGGGTGCGGTATCCTGACCAAACAAGTGCAGTGGCTCGTCCACCACCACCGCCTGATGCTGGCCCACATAGCTCAGGGAGCGGTACTGCCCCTCCATGACGGTATGCACTTTGTTGGTGCCACGGGACCCTGGGTTATTGCGTCCTTTGTCGGCAAAGGCTGCCAGTCCTTGTGCATCGATGGGTCGCAAATAGGCTTTGACTGTTTGAACAGGGACTGACATTTCGGTGGTGCTCATGGTGTTTGATTGACAGATGAAGGAAAGGGGACATCTGTTTCTATGCAACCTCCATGCCATGTGCAGACCCATTGCTGATGAAGGTTCAAAAACGGCTCAAACTCTGGCCTAACCCTAGCTTGACTGTTGTCGGGCCCAGGCGGGGCCACGACTGGTTATGGCGTTACCACACCCAGCGGCCACTGTCAGGCGTAAGTGATCAGGCCGTTGTCGTCCGGATGATCGAGATGCGGCAGGGTGTTGAACGTCAGCAAGGTGTGACGCTTAGTGTTAAAACTGAATTCGGTCACGGCGCTGTTGCGGATACGCATATTGAGTTCAACCGTGGTCTCGCAAGGTGTGCCTAGAACCTGACCAACCGCAGTGGCAATCGGACCCCCACTGGAGATCAGCAGCACAGTACCGTCAAAGTTTTCACGAACATGATCCAGCACCCGTTGCACTTCTGCCGAAAATTCAGCATAGCTGGGCATGCCCCGGGGTTGTTGCGTGCCCCGCATCCAAAGCGTCAAGCCCTTGCGCAGTAATTTGAAATGATGCTTGTAGAGCTCGGGCGTATCTGGCCTGGGCAGCGTTTCGGGATGAATCGATGCAATCACAGCTTGGCTGTCGTATTCATTCAAGCCACTCCAGCTATGGCGCTCGTGATTAAAGTCGCCCCCGTCTTTGATGCCCTCCCAGGTCTGGGCGTGGCGCACTAAGGTGCCGGTCAAAACAGCGTCGAATGTCACGCCTCGATGTTTGAGGTATTGACCCAGTCTGAAGCTTTGCTGGTAGCCCAGGGGGCTGAGCTGGTCGTAGTTGTCAGCCCCGAACGAGGCCTGCCCATGACGCACCAGATAAAGTGTTCCCATGGACAGAGCTTAACTTGTCAGATGTTTAACTGATGAAGTTGAACAGCGATAACTTTTGAACCTGTGCATAGGTTTGCAGTGCGGCCTGATAGCCGGTCTGCTGTTTCTGAAACTCGGAAATACCTTTGATCATGTCCAGGTCTTCCACGCGTGACCGGTCAGCCTCTAGATCAATGCTGCGCTTGCCCTGGTTGCTGCTGATCCGGTCGGCGCGATTTAAAAAATCGCCGGCTTGGCCGCGGATGGCTGAAATACGCGCCATACCAATATCGATGTTGTTCAGCGCCTGGCCAACCGCCTGAGTGACGTCATTGCCGTTAACGGCGCCTCCAATGTCTTTGATGGCGTTATCCAGCACGCTGAAGATGCTGGCACTGGGGTCGACCTTAATCATGTCGCCCACTGCTGGTGTGCCGGTGATGGTCAGTGCTATGCCAGGCATGACCGTGACGGGAATAATGCCGGTTTGCGTGGATGGATAGCTGACCGTCAAGCCCGTATAAGGTCCGCCTACGTTGGGAGTTTCAGTTACGCCATAGGTCACGGTCGTGATTCCGGCTGTTGTGCTTACACCGGTTACGTTGATCGAGTAGGCCGAGCCGTTGACCAGACTGCTGTTCGTCAATGACACGCTGGTGGTGGTCAGTGTGCGGTCGCTGGGAATGGTTCCTGTGACGGTGTTGCTGACTTTGACGTTGTAGACCCCGTCTCGCGCAGCCTTGTGCATAAAGCCGCTGTCGCCATCAAGCGCCAAAGGAATGCCAACATCCGAGTTGG
Organism: Hylemonella sp.; assembly: GCA_044376885.1. GTDB lineage: Bacteria > Pseudomonadota > Gammaproteobacteria > Burkholderiales > Burkholderiaceae_C > JBEIGE01. Next base: position 11,203 of record JBILKC010000051.1, read on the forward strand.
CCGTTTGGCCTGGCAATCCATTGAAAGTGTAGTCTTGAGGCGGTGCGGTCGGGCCGGTAAAGGGGGCCAGGGCGCTACCAAGTCCACCAAAAATGGGCAGTCCGCTGGCGTCTTTGCGGTTAGCTATTTCAAACAACTGATTCCGCAAGCCGCTGAGCTCAAAAGCAATTGATTTGCGTTGCTCGGTGCTGTAGGCGGCATTGCCGGACGCAAAGACACGCTCGCGGATCGTCTGCAAGGCCTCCGACGCTTCTCCCAAAGCCCCTTCAGCGGTCGAGATGGCGCTGCGTTGCGACTCCAGCGCACGCAGATCTGCCGCAATGCGGGTAATACGTGTCAGGGACCGTTCGGCCT
>JBILKC010000292.1:0-3495 GCA_044376885.1 Hylemonella sp.
GGAACTCGCCCAAGTTGTGTGTCATGCTGCCCGAGCCGATGATCAGCACACCTTGTTCGCGCAGCGGTGCCAATGCCCGGCCCAACTGCAATGCGTCAGCCGTAGTCAAACTCAGGGGCATGGAGACCTGAAACACGGGTGTGCGGGCCTGAGGCAACAAATACAGCAGCGGCACCCAGGCACCGTGATCCAGGCCACGCTGCTCGTCCAATTCGGGCTTGAGGCCAGCCGCGGTCAACAAACGCGCCGCTTCCCGGGCCAAGTCCGGCGCGCCCGGCGCAGGGTAGCTCAGGGTGTACAACTCGGCAGGAAAACCGCCAAAGTCGTGCATGGTTTCGGGGGTGCTTGTGGTCATCACCTTGAGCCCGCGGGTCTGCCAATGGGGTGAAACCACCAGCACCGCCTTGAGGGGCGGGAGTTTTGCGCCCAGCGCCTGCAGTTGGGGGCCCAGCAAGCCGGGTTCAAGCGCAAAGGTGGGCGAGCCGTGGGAGATGAACAGGGTGGGTGCGACTGAGCTGGACATGATTCAGGCCATTTTGGGGTGTCTGATCAGTTTGCAATAGGCTAGTCGTGTTTCTGCAGACACCGAGGCTATTAGTTGGCTGTACGTGGTTTGGTGCATGGCCAGCATGCGAGCCGAAGCGACCGCTTTGGAGCGACAAAACCAGTGGCAGGTGTGTTGCATCAAATACAGTTCTGCAGACATCAAGAAAGCCTTGTCGCGCTGCGACAGGTTCTGCTGGTTCTGCGCAGCAGAAGCGATGCCCCGCGCATGAATGCGCACAGCCTGTCGCATGTCAAACGTGGCTTGCGGAAACAGCTTGTCTGCATAGGGCACGGTGACAGGCAGTGTGCTGACCAGGGCCTTATCGCCCCAGACCTTAGAAAAACCTTCAGAAAACTGCCCGAACTGCTGGCTGAGCTCGTTTTCAGCCGTACCCAGCATGCCCCAGATTTGTGAGCGGCGTTCATCGTCGTCTTCACCCAGGGCACGTAAATAACCCTCAGTCAGACTTTTCATGAGTTTTTCAATATGGTGCTGACTCAGGTGGCTGCCCAGCAAGGCAATACGCTGGCGTTGCCATTGCGTCTTGAGGTATTGCAGGCCAATGATCAGCACCAGTAGGGGGATAACAATTTCCATTAGCGTATTCCTGTAGTTGTCAGGTAAAGAACCCGGTCGGCCCTCTGTGCTGCTGCTTGCGAATGGGTCACCAGCACCATGGATGCGCCTTGATCGCGGGTCTGCGCCACCAGCGCATCCATCACCCGGGTGGCGGTGCCGGGGTCCAGGTTGCCGGTGGGCTCGTCGGCCAGCAGCAGGCCGGGGCGGTGCACCAGCGCCCTGGCAATGGCCACGCGCTGCAACTGTCCGCCACTGAGTTGCTGGGGCAGGCGTTTTCCCAGGCCACCCAAGCCCACGGCCTCGAGCATGGCTTGCACGCGCGTATGGTCAACCTGACCCAAGAGCATCAGCGGGAGCGCGACGTTTTGCGCCACGTCCAGATGCGGCAGCACATGAAAGGCCTGAAACACAAAGCCGACTTTCTCACGCCGCAAGCGCGCCATCGGGTCTGGCGCCAGCAGGCCCAAGTCAATGCCGTCAAGCACCACATGGCCGCTGTCCCAGTTGTCAAGGCCGGCCATGCAGTTCAGCAAGGTGGATTTGCCCACACCGGATTCCCCCACAATGGCGACAAATTCGCCAGGCGCCACCGTGAGGTTGACGTTCTCGAATACCGCCACCTCGCCGTAGCGTTTGCTTAAAGAGGTGATGTGCAGACTCATGGCTGTGGATGGCTTGACTGGATGAGGCCTGAGGAAAACTCTTCAAGGAAATCCTGCGCGAGAGCCACCACTTGTTCCAGGGCATCCGGGGCATCAGCCGCCACGGCCTGGCGCTGGGTCATGCCACGCAACCAGGTGATCTGCCGTTTGGCCAGTTGGCGGGTGGCAAAAATGCCGCGGTCATGCAGTTCTTGCAGCGAAATCGCCCCGGCCTGGCGGTCACTATCCCCATCAACGCCGGTTTGCTTGGGGTGGCGCTCAAGTTCATCCAGATAGGCCCAGGCCTGACGGTAGCCCACACAGCGCATCGACGGCAAATCGGCTGACAAATCACCCCGGGCGCGCAGTGCACATACTTCATCCAAAAAGCCACTGCCCAGCATGGCTTCAAAGCGTTGCGCGATGCGTGCATGCAGCCAGGCCCTGTCTGTGGGTTCCAGGGAAATCAGTGTGTAGGCCCTTATGGCGTCTGATAAGTTTGCTCTTTTTTCTGTAGTGTGGAAGCTGGAAAGCGTTTGGCCAGAAATGCGATACACCTCCAGGGCGCGGTTGATGCGCTGGGCATCTGCCGGGTTCAGGCGCGCTGCGGTGACCGGGTCTACCGCCCTGAGTTCAGCATGCATGGCAGGCCAACCCCTGTGCTGGGCCTCGGTTAACAGACTGGCCCGAATCTCTGCATTGGCAGGCGGCATATCGTCCAGGCCATCAAACAAGGCCTTGAAGTACAACATGGTGCCGCCCGCGAGCAGGGGCAGGTTGCCGCGGGCACGAATCTCGTCAATCAAGCGCTGGGCGTCGGCGACAAACGCGGCTGCGCTGTAGGCCTGCGCGGGGTCGCGGATGTCAATCAGGTGGTGCGGTACGCTGGCCAATTCCTCGCTTGAGGGTTTGGCTGTGCCGATGGTCATGCCGCGGTAAACCAGGGCTGAATCCACACTGATGATTTCGACCTGAATTTCTGCGCTGAGCGCCCGGGCAATGGCTAAAGCCGCAGCCGTTTTGCCGCTTGCGGTGGGGCCGGCCAGACACAGCGCACTTTTCATGTGCTGGCTCCGTATTTCTGGACCAAAGTCCAGGCGCTCAGGGCGATCAGGGCACTCCAGAACCACATGCCGTAGGCCAGCGGCATGACCGTGCCGTCCATATGCGTGCCCAGCCAGCTGCCGGTCAAAAAGGCGGCACTCACCATCAACAGGCCATTGAGGGCTGATGCTGCGCCTGCGGCAAAGGGAAACGGGCCCAGCGCTCCGCTCTGGCTGCAGGGCTGGAGTACGCCGTGGGCAAGCATGAACACCATCATCGGGGCCAGGATGGCCCAGACCGACTGGATTCCCATCAATGCCAAAACCGCAACCAGGGTTCCGCCCGTTAAGGAAAAGCCAGCTGCCAGCGCCACGCTGCGCTGGATACCCATGCGGGGCAGGAGCCTGCGGCACAGCCATGTGCCCAGAATGTAGGCCAGGCAGGTTAAAAACATCATCAAGCCGTAAACCGGTTTGGAAATATGCAGCACCTGAATGAAGATGAACGAGGACGATGCCAAATAGGTAAACAGTCCCCCGTAAGCGGCTGCTGACAAAGCCGAGTAAGCCCAGAAAGTGCGGTTGCTGACAACGCTGCGCCAAGTCGCCAGCAGCGTGCGGGGATGCAGGGCTTGCGGGTTGCGGTCATGCGCGGTCTCTTTGAAGCGCAACGCCACCAGCAGCA
>JBILKC010000052.1:0-11546 GCA_044376885.1 Hylemonella sp.
CCGCCTGACCACGGCGGGAAGTTGTCAGCTTGAGAGCTGGACGCGTTTCTACCAGGAAAGTCGAGAAGTCTGGGCCCTGCCGGCCTGCAACCCCACCGGCAACCTGGAGCTGACCCTGGGCGGCGGTGTTGCCCGGGCCGACGGCCAGCCCAGCGGCACCACTGACTATGTTCTTCAGATCAAAACCTTGTTCAAGCCCCTCACCACCAATGGCTGGGGGCTGGGGGTGGCGGCAGGCACGGTGCGTCACCCCGAGATTACGCCGGGTCCCAACCAGCTGGGCAACAACTATGTGTATTTCCCGGCTTCGTTCTCGCTCAAAGACGATCGTTTGATTGTTCACAGCAATCTGGGTTGGCTGCGGGATGACGCGACGCGCCAGGACCGTATGACCTGGGGCCTGGGCGGTGAGTGGACGCTCAACTCACGGACCATCTTCATTGCAGAGACCTTCGGTGACGACAAAAACCGCCCCTACTGGCAGAGTGGCTTTCGTTGGACGATTATTGAGAACCTGCTTCAGCTCGATGCCACTGTAGGTCAACTAGCCGGGTCTGACCCGGCTTCGAAGTGGCTATCTTTTGGAATGCGCTGGATTCCAGAGCGGATTTTTAAATAGCGGGTGACAATAACGGCCTTAGTTGACTGCACCCTTGAAGGGTCTTTTTCCAAGCTTCCCCAACGATGAATCGCCCCATGCCGCTGATTGATAAAACCCTCCTGGTCAGTCCCTTTCTGTGTTTCACCATTTTGGTATCAGCCCAAACACCAAGCCCGAGCGTCACGCCGTCAACCCTAAAAACAGGCGAGCAGGTTTACCTGGAAACCTGTTATGTATGCCATGGGCCAGGTCTGGCCAAAGCGCCGCGCTTTGGTGACAAGGTGGTTTGGGGCAAGCTCATCAAGGAGGGTCAGCCGGTACTTACTTCTCACGGGTGGGTTGGTGTACGCGGCATGCCAGCCAAGGGTGGCCGGCCGGATTTGACACTCGAAGAGTTTGCCCGCGCGACCGTGTGGATGGCCCGCGCGGGTGGTGCCAGTTGGACCGACCCTGATGAGGCCATGATGGCGCGCATTCGTCAAGAAGAGCGCAAGCGCATGAAAGCACTAAAGAAAGACGATGCGGCTAAAAACTGACCCCAAGCCCAACCCCGGCCAGGCTATCGCTGATCCAAGCCCCTGAGGGCCTGGTTTTGGCGCTTCAGTCTGTCAATCACAGCGCATAGTCCGGGTCCATCCGGTCGAGCTTGCGTAGCAGTGCCGGCCAGGCCAGCGCACCACCGCCAACCCCTAGCGAGACGGTTTTCACGGCCTTGGGCACGCCTTCAATGATGGCAGGACCCACGGTATGGAGGGCGCCACCGGCTTGGGCATCTATCTGGATGCGGCAGGTGTTCTCGAAAATGTACATGTTCAAGAAAGCCTCCGCAACGCTGCGGCCCACCACCAGCAGGCCGTGGTTGCGCAGCATGAGAAAGTTGGCGGCACCCAGGTCGGTTTGCAGACGCAGCTTTTCCTCGTCATATACCGCCAGGCCTTCGTAATCGTGGAACGCCAATGAGCCCAGCACAAAGGTGGACTGTTGGCTGATGGGCAGTACACCGCAGGCCTGCGCACTCACGGCCACGCCGGCCCGGGTATGGGTATGCAGCACACACGCGGCATCGTCGCGGACCGCATGAATGGCGCTGTGGATCACAAAGCCGGCCGGGTTAACCGGGTAGGGCGAGTCGCTGAGCTTGTTGCAGTGCTGGTCAACCTTGACCAGGCTGGAGGCGGTGATCTCGTCAAACATCATTCCGTAGGGATTGATCAGGAAGTGATGTTCCGGTCCTGGGATGCGTACGCTGATGTGCGTGAAGATCAGGTCGCTCCAGCCATAGGCCGCAGCCAGCCGGTAGCAGGCGGCGAGGTCACAACGCAGCTGCCACTCTTCGGCGCTGACGGCGTTTTTCAGGGATGCAATCATCATGGTGTCTCCAGGGGGCGAGGTGGAAAGTAGCGGCGGGTTGGGACGTGTCTGATTATGTGGTCAGGTGCCTGTACGCTCACAGCCACAAGAGACAAGGGTTAACCCCCATGGCTTTGCGCCCAAACTCAAGTAATTTCTGCACGCCCAGCAAGGCTGTTCAGTTGCATTTGATAATGACGACCAAACGGACTTATTCCGATTCAATTACAGGAGACAACATGGTTCAACAATCCAAACGTACTTTGCTCAAGGGGGCTGCAGCCACCGTAGGAGCCGCCACCTTTGCGCCGCAGTTGCTGGCCCAGCCTGCGCCCGTTCGCATCGGTTATGCCATGGCGCGTACCGGCCCGTGGACCGGCGGTGCCCAGATCAGCCAGGAACCCAATTACCTGCTGTGGGCGGAGCAGCAAAATGAAGCCGGCGGCCTGGATGTCAAAGGTGTCAAGCGTCCGATCGAGCTGATCAGCTCGGATGACCGCAGTGATGTGGAAACCTGTGTACGCACCTATGAAAAGCTCATGGGCAGTGACAAGGTCGATCTGGTTCTGCCGCCCTGGGGTTCCAACGCCAACTTTGCGGTTGCGCCCTTGGCCAACCGGTTCCAGTACCCTTTCCTGGCACCTACAGCCTTGTCGCGGCGTCTGGCTGAAATGAAGTTGCCTTACTTCTTTCTGTTGCTGCAGCAGCCCAAGCCTATGACTGAGGCGCTGGTGGAAATGCTCAGGGCCAACGGGGTCAAGACGATCGCGGTGATTTACGTGGATGATTTGTTTGGCCTGGAGAACTATGCTGCGCTCAAGGTGGCTCTGCAAGGCTCTGGTATCAATATGGTGGAAGACAAGAGTTACCCTGGCGGCGTGAAGGATCTCTCCCCGGTCTTGCGTTCCATGAAGGACAAGAATCCCGATGCCTTTGTCGGCTTCACTTACCCGCCCGACACCATTTTGGCCAGTCGTCAGGCCAAGGAAATCGGCTTCAACCCCAAGTTTTTCTATGCCTCGGTGGGCACAGCCTTTCAGCTGTACCGCAATGTCATGACGCCTGCCGGTGCCGAAGGCGTACTGGGCATGGGTTCCTGGAACAGCAAGTCCAATCCTGCTGCAAAGTCATACTTTGATGCCCACGTGAAGAAGTTCGGTGCTGCCAAAGAGCCTGACCGTTGGGCCAGTGGTGCCACGTGGGCCGGCCTGGAAATTCTGACGGCTGCCGTCAAGTCGCAGGGGCTGGACCGCAAGGCCATTCGCGACTACGTCGCCAACACCACGCACAAGACCATTCTGGGTGACATCAAGTTCACCGGCAGTGAGAACACCACGACGCCGGGCACGGTCAGCCAGTGGCAAAACGGTGAATTTGAGGTGGTGTGGCCGCAGAAACTTGCCACCGCCAAGCTCAACCCCAACAAGCCTGCCTGGAAGTAAATCGGTTTCTGTCAGCCCCGCTTGGGCCAGGCGTTTGCCTCGGGGCCCCGGGCTGGCGCTAGCCTTTCCATCATGTCACTTACTGCCTGGCTCGAACTCATTGCTTCCGGACTCATCACCGGTGGCATTTACGCGCTCGTCGCACTGGGGCTTAACCTGCAATACGGCTTGATGCGCATACTCAATATTGCGCATGGTGAGTTTCTGATGGTGGGTGCTTACTTGACCTGGATGGTGCAGACCCAGTTTGGTTTGTCTCCGCTGTGGATGGTGCCGGTGTCGTTTGTCATGCTCATGGGCCTGGGCGTGGCCATACACCGGCTGTGCTTTCGCCGGCTAACGGCGACATCACCGAATCTGGATATCTTTGAGGCGCGCGGGTTGATGGTGGCCTTCGGACTGATGTTCCTGGTGCAGAACTTTGTTTCCTGGATGTGGGGCGGTGACCTGCGTGGTTATGACTATCTGACGGAACCCGTCAAGCTTGGCGACATGCAGTTTGCCGGTAGCAAGCTGCTGGTCTTTGCCCTGGCCTTGATGTTCAGCGGTGCCATGATTGTGCTGCTCAAGCGCACCTTGCTGGGCAAAGGGGTACGCGCCCTGATGCAGTCGCCCACCGGCGCACAACTGATGGGCATCAATACCCAGCGCCTGCACCCCTTGATGTTTGGCATCGGTCTGGGCCTGTCCGGCGTGGCCGGATGCCTGCTGTCTATGGCGTACACGATTTCTCCTTATATGGGCCAGCCCTATACCGTCACTGCGCTGATCGTCATCACCCTTGGGGGCTTTGGCAGCATGGGTGGCGCGTTGGTCGGTGGACTCTTTCTGGGCGTGATTGAGGCTTTTGGTATGCATTTCACCAACCCGTCGCTCAAGGCGCTTCTGTCGTATGTGGTGTTTATCGCCGTGTTGTTGCTGCGACCCGAGGGCCTGTTTGCACGCAAGGGGCGCAAGGCATGAAAGACCGGCAAATTCTGGTGCGTGATCTGCTGGTGTTGCTGGCTTTTACCGGCTGGGCGCTAGCCTTGCCCAGCTATGCCAGTGAGTTTGTGGTCTCCATGGCCCTGACCTGCCTGATGTATGTGGCCCTGTCTTCCAGTTGGGGGCTGTTTTGCGGCAGCACACGTTATCTGTCTCTGGCCACCTCGGCCTTCTTTGGCATTGGTGCTTACACCAGCGCCCTGCTGCTGGCCGACTTGGGCTGGATTCAGACGATTGCGCTTGGCTCAGGCCTGGCTGCGGTGGTGGCGGTGCTGATGGGCTCGGCGGTGCTGCACCTGCGTGGTACTTACTTTGCAGTGCTGACCTTTGGCATGACCGAGCTGATTTTGCATGCCGTGACCTACTTTGAGAAATCCGTCACCGGCACGGTGGGTCGTGTGCTCACCGTGGTGCCCGAGCGGGACACCATTTACCTGACGGTGCTGGCGCTCGCGGTGCTGGCCGTTGCTGCTTCCATTGTGGTGCGTCGCACCCGCTTTGGTCTGGCCTTGCTGGGTATTGGTGCTGACGAGCAGCGCGCGCAGACGCTGGGTGTGAACACCCGCCTGGTCAAGATTGCAGGCTTTGCCATGACGGCCGCCTTTGCCGGTGCCGTGGGTGCTGCCATGTCCGTGCGCTGGACCTATATTGACCCGCACACGGTCTTTAACCCCTTTATTGGTTTTCAGACCGTCCTGATTGCCCTGATTGGTGGGGCGGTCACGCTGTGGGGCCCGTTGATTGCTGCCATTGTGTTCAGCGTTCTGGCCGAATCACTGCGCTTGCAGTTCCCGCAGGTTTACATGATGTCGTTGGGGCTGTTGCTGATTTTGAGTGTCTTGTACCTGCCCGGTGGCCTGGCCTCGTTGCGCTGGGAAACTTTCAAGGGCTGGTGGGTCGACAGTAAAGCCAGCTGGCGTGAGCAGCGACGCCAATGGAGTGGCGAGGCCGAGCGTGAGAAACAGCGTATCAAGCGTCGCGAAAAGGAGAGCCATTTTGTCTGATGGTGCTTTCGACCCCGCGGCATTATTCCAGGCGCAAGAAGTGACCGTGCGTTTTGGCGGCCTGATTGCGGTTGATGCGGTGAGTGCCAGCTTCATGCCTGGAGAGTTGGTGGGCATCATCGGGCCCAATGGGGCCGGAAAAACCACCTTTTTCAATGCCATCTCCGGCGTGACCCCGATCACTTCGGGTCGCCTGGTTTCGCAGGGGCACGACCTCACCGGGCGGGGCCCGCATCGCTTTGCGGCCAAGGGTGTAGCGCGTACCTTTCAGACACCGCGCGTGTTTGCCGACATGCCGGTGCGTGCCAATATCGCGTTCGGCCTGAAATTTGCCGGCCGGCGAGCGCGTCAGTATGTGTTCTGGGGTGATGAGCTGGGTGTGCCTTGGGCGCTGCGCGATGCAGACGGCATCCTCTCGCTCATCGGTTTGTCAGCGCAAGCCGACTTGCCGGCTGCGGCGTGCACGCCTTCGCAGCAGCGTTTGCTTGAAATTGGCATGGCCCTGGCCACACGCCCCAAGCTGCTGCTGCTTGATGAGGTGGCAGCGGGTTTGACCGAAGCCGAGATTGAGGACATGGCGCGCCTGATTCGCCGCCTTCGCGATGAGCTGGATTTGACGGTGATCTGGATTGAGCATGCGGTGACCACGCTGCTGCGCCATGTGGAGCGCGTCATCGTTCTGCATCAGGGGCGAAAAATTGCCGACGATGTGCCCCAGGCCGTTGTAAAAAATGCCGCCGTGATTGAGGCCTATCTGGGTGATGAAATGGCGGAGCAAAACTTGGCAGCCCCTGGTACCGCTCAGCCTGGGCGCGCCAAGGACGAAACAGTCGCGCCGGAGGCCCGCGCATGATGTGGTTCCGTGAATCCCCGTTCCTGCTGGGCGGCTCGGCGCGCGCCCATTTGCAGGTGCGCGGTTTGAGTGCCGGCTATGGCCCATTCATGGTCTTGCGTGACCTCCGCTTTGAAGTGCGGCCAGGCCTGACGGTTATTCTGGGGCCCAATGGCGCTGGCAAGTCAACCTTGCTCAAGGCCTTGATGGGCCTGATTCCGCGCACAGGGATGGTGTTGCTCGATGGTGATGACCTGGCCGAGAAAACCCACGAGATCGTGAGCAGCGGTGTGACGCTGGTGGCCGAGGGGCGTCAGTTGTTTCCCCAGATGACTGTGCTGGAAAACCTGGAGCTCGGTGGCTGGCTGATCTCGGCACCCAGACCCGGGCAAGGCCCGGTCCGGCCCCAGGGTTTGACGCGTTTGCTTGGGGCGGCCCGGCGTGCGCTTGACGCCCAGCCAGAGCGACAGCGCCGCCTGGAACAGGTTTTGAATGACTTTCCCAAGCTGCGTGAGCGTGCCAGCCAGTTGGCCGGCACCATGAGTGGTGGAGAGCAGCAGATGGTGGCGGTCGCGCGCGCCATGATGAGCGCACCGCGCCTGCTGATGCTCGACGAACCCTCACTGGGCCTGGCTCCCAAAATGGTTGATGAGTTGTTGGCCATTGCGCGGCGGATTGCCGATGCCGGCACCACGGTGCTGATGGTCGAGCAAAACGTGAAGAAAGCGCTGGCGGTTGCTGACCGCGGCTATGTGCTCGAACGTGGCACGCTGGTGGCCAGTGGCCCGGCGCAATTGTTGGCGCGCTCCACGGTTGTTCGAGAGGCCTATCTGGGCGCCCAGAGCGCTGACAAGACCACGGCAGCCGATGCGGTACAGCGCAGCCGCAAGCACGCCAGTGCCCAAGCTTGATTCAAAGATTTCATTTCCAGGAGAACCCCATGTCCGACATGTCCATGCTCATCAATGGCCTCAAAGTCACCGCCGAGAAAAACGCCACCTTTGAGCGGCGCAACCCGCTGGATGGCACCGTCGCCACTCGCGCACCTGCCGCCTCTGCCGCCGATGCCCGCATGGCCGCTGACGCAGCGGCCGAAGCCTTTCGCAGCTGGAGCCAGACCGGCCCCGGCGAGCGTCGCGCCCTGCTGCTCAAGGCCGCTGACGCCCTGGAGGCCAAAACCCCGCAGTTCATTGAAGCGGTAGGTGCCGAAACCGGAGCGACGGCCATGTGGGCCGGCTTTAATGTGTTCCTGGCGGCGGGCATGATCCGTGAGGCTGCTGCAATCACCACCCAAATCAGTGGTGAGGTGATTCCCTCGGACATCCCAGGTTCGCTGGCCATGGGCGTGCGCCAGCCCGCCGGCGTGGTGCTTGGCATCGCGCCCTGGAATGCGCCCATTATTCTGGGCGTGCGTGCCATCTGCGTGCCGCTGGCCTGTGGCAACACGGTCATCCTCAAGGGCTCGGAGAATTGTCCGCGCACCCACCAGCTCATTATTGAGGCGTTCCAGGATGCCGGCTTTCCCCCCGGTGTGGTGAACTACATCACCAATGCGCCAGCCGACGCCGGTGCGGTGGTGGAGGCCATGGTGTCCCATCCGGCGGTGCGCCGGGTTAACTTTACCGGCTCCACGCGGGTGGGCAGGATCATTGCCATGACCTGTGCCAAGTACCTCAAGCCGGCGGTGCTGGAGCTCGGTGGCAAGGCACCCTTGGTGATTCTGGACGACGCCAACATCGAAGACGCCGTCAATGGTGCTGCCTTTGGCTGCTTTGCCAACAGCGGGCAGATTTGCATGTCTACCGAGCGGATCATCGTCGACCAGACCATTGCCGATGCGTTTGTCAAAAAGTTTGCGGAGAAGGCCAGGAACCTTCCCCTGGGCGATCCGCGCAAGCCCGAGCCGGTGGTGCTGGGCTCGGTGATTGGCATGAGCACGGTGGAACACTGCAATGCGCTGATCGACGATGCCCTGGCCAAAGGCGCGAAGCTGCTGTGTGGCGGAAAGTCCGAGAACACCTTGATGCCTGCAACCGTGCTTGACCACGTGACGCCCGCCATGCGGATTTATCACGAAGAGACCTTTGGTCCGGTCAAGGCCGTGGTCCGCGTCAGTGGCGTGGAAGAAGCCGTGGCCTGTGCCAATGACAACGAATACGGTCTTTCTGCCGCCGTGTTTGGCGGCGACATTGCCCGCGCCTTCAATGTGGCGCGGCGCATTGATTCCGGTATTTGTCATGTCAACGGCCCGACGGTGCATGATGAGGCACAAATGCCTTTTGGCGGCGTCAAGGGCAGTGGCATGGGCCGCTTTGGCGGCAAGGCGGGCATCGCCGAATTCACAGAGCTGCGCTGGATTACCCTGCAGACGACACCACGTCACTATCCCTTTTAATTTCCGAATGTCCTGTCTGGGTTGCTACCGTTATCCAGTGATCCGCATCTAAGCTCTAATCCATGCACACCAGAATCTGACTGGTAGCGCGCCTTGCGGCTGGCTGTGGTTTGGCGTCCAGGCGGTTGTCACAACTTGCGCATAAATCAAGTCTAAGTGAGTGTGAGTCAAATTTTTCTCACATTTGTAAATCACCACCTCACGAAAGACCCATCATGAAACGACTCGTAACCCTCATTTCAACACTGACCCTGGCTGCTAGTAGTTTTTTTATGCCAGCCGTGTTTGCTCAATCGGCCAGTAGCGACGCTGTGGCTGCTAACAAAGCCTTGCTTGAAAAGTACGTCGCTGCCAAAAATAATAGAGATCTCAGCAAGATGGCTGAGATATATGTAGAAAACTACATTGAGAACACAGGCCGCAACCCGTCAGGATTGGCTGCTGTGACCGAAAACTGGCGGGGTCAGTTTCAGGCGATTCCAGACATCAAGGTGATTCTGGAAGATGCGGTGATCACCGGCGATAAAGTGGTGGCGCGCATCACCTATACCGGCACGCACACAGTGCCATTTTTTGCAGGCATCCCGCCTACTGGCAAACCTTTCAAACTCGGCACGATTGACATCTGGCGCGTCTCAGGCGGGAAGTTTGTTGAGCATTGGGATCAGGTGGACTTTGCTGGCCTGCAGCGCCAATTGATGGCCAAATAAATGCTAGGCATTCAAGGTGTTGGACTCTGCGGGATTTGCACCTTTAGGCAAAGCTAGCTGAGAAGGTTGTCATCAACCGCAACACCTTGAGCGCGCAGATTTTGCCAGATAGCATGCGGATTGGCCGATTCAGTACCCTTGATGCCTTCCGCCTGATTGCTTCGAAACTTGTAGCAGAAAACATGCATCCCAATTTGCATTAGCTTCATTTTGTTCAGTTGAATGGGCAGCGCGATAAAATCAAGGTATGTTGTATCCCCAGGAATTTGATGTCATCGTTGTTGGTGGCGGCCATGCCGGCACTGAGGCCGCGTTGGCTGCGGCACGCATGGGCTGCAAAACCCTGCTGCTGAGCCATAACATTGAGACGCTGGGGCAGATGAGCTGCAACCCGTCGATTGGCGGCATAGGCAAAGGTCATCTGGTCAAAGAGGTGGACGCACTTGGTGGCGCGATGGCGCTGGCCACCGACGAGGGGGGCATTCAGTTCCGTATTCTCAACAGTTCCAAGGGGCCTGCCGTGCGCGCCACCCGGGCGCAGGCCGACCGCATTTTGTACAAAGCCGCGATCCGCCGCATGCTGGAAAACCAGCCCAATCTTTGGCTGTTCCAGCAGGCGGTGGATGATTTGATGGTCGAGGGTGACCGGGTGGTGGGTGCTGTAACCCAGGTTGGCGTGAAGTTCCGCAGCCGTACCGTGGTGCTGACGGCGGGCACTTTTTTGGATGGCAAGATCCACGTGGGCCTGAACAATTACGCGGCGGGCAGGGCGGGCGACCCACCGGCTTCCAGCCTGTCAGCCCGGCTCAAAGAACTCAAGCTGCCGCAAGGGCGTCTGAAAACCGGTACGCCGCCCCGGCTCGATGGCCGAACCATTGATTTTGAGAAATGCCTGGAGCAACCGGGCGACGGCATGCCTGGCGGCATGGGAGACAAGGTTCCGGTCTTCAGCACCATGGGCCAAGTGGCCATGCACCCGCGGCAAATCTCTTGTTGGATCACGCACACCAACGCGCGCACGCACGACATCATCCGCAGCGGCTTTGAGCGCAGCCCGATGTTCACCGGCGTGATTGAGGGCGTGGGCCCGCGTTACTGCCCCAGCGTGGAAGACAAGGTCAACCGCTTTGCCGATAAAGACAGTCACCAGATTTTTCTTGAGCCCGAAGGCCTGAGCACCCACGAGGTCTACCCCAACGGCATTTCAACCAGCCTGCCGTTTGACATTCAGCTCGAGCTGGTGCGCTCCATGGCCGGGCTGGAGAACGCCCACATTCTTCGACCCGGTTATGCGATTGAGTACGACTACTTTGATCCGCGTGAACTCAAAACCAACTTTGAGACCCGCGCCATTGCCGGTTTGTTTTTTGCCGGCCAGATCAATGGCACCACCGGTTATGAAGAGGCTGCAGCGCAGGGCCTGTTTGCGGGAACCAATGCGGCACTTCAGTGCCGCGACCAGGCATCCTGGCTGCCCCGTCGCGATGAGGCTTATCTGGGTGTACTGGTGGACGACCTCATCACCAAAGGCGTGACGGAGCCCTACCGCATGTTCACCAGCCGCGCTGAGTTTCGCCTTCAGCTGCGCGAAGACAATGCCGACCTGCGCTTGACCGAGGCGGGTCGTCAGATGGGGTTGGTGGACGACGCCCGCTGGGACGCTTTTTGCCGCAAGCGCGACGCTGTTTCACGTGAAACAGAGCGGCTCAAATCCACCTGGGTCAACCCACGCAATCTGGATCAGGCTGATGCTGAGCGGGTGTTGGGCAAGGCTATTGACCATGAGTACAACCTGTTCGACTTGCTGCGTCGCCCCGATGTCACTTATGCCGGCCTGATGTCCATGGATGCGGGAAGGTTGGCGACTGCCGATGTTTCGCCTGAAACCTTGGGTGATTTGAGTGCGCCGGTGATTGAGCAGGTTGAAATTGCCGCAAAGTATTCGGGCTACATTGACCGCCAGCGCGATGAGGTGCGGCGAGCCGAGCATTTTGAGGGTCTTAAATTACCGCCAGATCTGGACTATGCCCAGGTTCACGCCTTGTCCATGGAGGCCCGGCAGAAGCTGGCGAAACACCGACCGGAAACCCTGGGCCTGGCTTCGCGCATTTCCGGCATCACACCGGCCAGCATCTCCCTGCTGATGATCCACCTCAAGAAAGGTGGTTTCAAGGGTTTTGCACCACTGGCTGAAATACCCCAGGCCGCTCAGTCGGACGTGTCGCCGA
>JBILKC010000053.1:0-11545 GCA_044376885.1 Hylemonella sp.
TTGCACCGACTGCGCCGGGGCAAGGCGCAGCCAGCACAAGCCAGCTCGGAGCCTTAAGCTGACTTGGCCACCACGCGGACCATTTCAAGGCATTTGTTGGAGTAGCCCCACTCGTTGTCGTACCAGGCCACACCACCCGACATGTGGGTCCGCACTGGGCTGTTCATAAAGTTGAGGTGATGAGAGACGGGATACTCCCAGCCGGTCGGCGTAAACAATAGTGAGGATGTGGTGATGCCAAGTTTCACGGCACACGGTTTTACGCTGGTGTGGTGCTCGACCTCCTTTATGAAAGGCGGGAGATTTCACCCGTTGTACGACCGATGAGGTCATAATTGTCATGATGAGAAATATCAAACCCAGTGATCAAAAAGCGTCCATCGTGACAGAAATGTCTGAGAGCTACGATCGCAAAAGACTCGAGGTGCTGGAAGCGACCTGGCGCGTCATTTTGCGTGTCGGGCTTGAGAACGTTACCTTCCGCGAGATTGCTGCCGAGATGCGCGCCACCACCGGTACCGTGGTTCATTACTTCCGCACCAAGGACGAAGTGCTGCTTCACGCGCTGGATCACCTTATTTCAGCAATGCAGACAAACATTGAATCCCAGGTTGGGCGGTCCGAGGGGCTAGAGCGCCTCGAACGCATGGTGCATGCCTGCCTTCCTCTGGATGAGGAAAGCGAGCTGGGCTGGCGTATTTGGCTGGCGTTTCTGAAGTCTTCCATCGGCAGTGAAAAATTGTCCAGCGAACACAGCCGCAGATACCTCTTAATGCGCAATACCCTAGTTTCGGAGCTAAAGCTACTGGTTTCGCAGGCCCGGGTCCGGCCCGGGCTCAACCTCGTACTCGAAGCCGACGCACTGGTGGCCTTGATTGACGGCATCGGCGTTGGAAGGGTGATTGACGCCACACGCTTCACACCTCGGCAGCAAAAGCTGCTGGTCAAGCGGCATTTGCTCGCCTTCCTAGCGCCGCACTAGCTACGGTGCGTTCAGTATGCCCAGCAAAGAAGGCGTGAGCAGCAGCCTGACGTCGCGCCAGCGCGCCCAGACATAAACGCAACCGCGCGGCGTCTGGAGGCGATCAACAAAAACCCCGACAGTACCCTGCTCAATGCCCAGGGTGCCAACAAATGAATAGTCAAACTGGCCGATCACCGGCCTGAAAAATTGGCGGTAGAACACATGGACCTGATCGTCTGCGGTTTGAACCAAAACACGCTGACCCCAGCCCCCAAAATTCAGCATGACATACAGTGCCGAATCAACCACCCACCACATCGTCAGGGGTGCAACCACTTCAAAGGCGGTCCTCGCAAGACTTCGGGTGCCGTAAGCCTCAAACAACTCATACACAATCAACTCATTGAGACTTTGTGAAATGACAAAACTGAGCAACAGCACCACAATCGGGTGCAAGCCCCTGCTCCCCCAGACGTAGCCCAAGACGGCCGCACCCAGCCGTTGCTCAAGTGCGCAGAACATGGCGGTTCGTTCGGGGTTTGACATCAGCGTTTGCGCATGCACTCTGACAGCGCGCTCCCGCAGTGGATTCACAAGTGGTTCACGGCCCATTCTGTATCCCCGGTGTCCGCTAAAAAGAGCGGGCAATCGCCAAGTACAGCCTTGAGTTGGCGATGTCCCTGGTTTCTCCGTTATCCAGCGCCACCCGGTAGGCGTCCCGGTTTCTAGCCGTCGCGCCCGTCAGGCCCACCGACAGCACAAAGGGGTTTAATGCCTGGCGCCATTCAATCTGATAACTCGTGAAGTCAAAGTCGTCAAAGTTTTTGACCCGCTGCCGCCCGATCTGGAAGGCCAGTCTGGACGACTTGGAAACGCGCCAGACATAGTCCACCTGAAGATAATCGCTTCCTTGGCTGTTGCGGTTGCCGCCCTGGAGGCAGTCGCGCGATGCGGAAAGGTCGGTGATTGCGGGGCATACGGTTTGCGCGTCGATGCCCGCAAAGTTATTTGACACCGTTTGAAAGTAACGCACTGAAAACCCCTTGTAGCTCACCGCCGCAAATAGCTCGCTGAATTCCGGGCTGACCGTTGTCCGCTGCGGAATCAGGTCGATCACATCACCGGTGCTCGGGTCCAGAACGACGTCATAGCCGGCCACGCCAGGTTGGCTGCTTCCAGGGTAAACCGTGCTATGAAGACCGCCTTCGTATTGAACCCCATCCGGGTCACCCCAACGGTAGCCGCCGACCGCCTGAAGCCGGATGCCACTGCCGCCCGGGTATTGCCGTGTGCTCACGGTGGAAAGCTCCAGCTCGCCGAAGGCTCCGCTCGAATGCACAACCGCGCCCAACAATTGCAGGCTTGGCTCGTTTAGGGAGTACGACACCCCACGTTCCCTGTGATCAGTGGTTGCCCTGACCTCGCCGCGAAACACCCAGTCAGCATCTCCGTTCGCCACCTCGTTCTGCGCCCCCTTTAGGGCCGAGCTTTCGACTGGCTGGCCGCTTGCGCTGGCCGCCCACAGCAGCAAGCCTGTCACAAATACTTGATGCTTCATGTCAGAGCCCTTTCGCTTTGCACGACTTGTTGAACGAAGGCAATGGCAGCAGTTTTTCTGTCTCGCCAAAGATCTCGGTGCCTATGTATGCCCGTAAAAAAAGCTTGTCATCCCGAAGCCGCAGCGCTGAACGATATGACTTACCGTCGGTCGGGTCGTAAACCCTTCCGTTCTTCCACATCTTTCCATCAAAATCGGCTAGTTCCACGATTTGAAGACCGCAAATTGGCCGCAACCGCAGGGCCTTATCCGGATTGGCCTGGTCGGTGCCGTATTCGCTAGCCTGCACAATGTAGCCGCACAGAGACTGCTCGTTCCGGCAACGCCTGAACTCCAGGACGGTCTTATCAGTGGCTTCCCAGAAGCCTTCAAAGCCCGTGGCTGCAGGCACCGAGCCGGGATCGGCTTGGGCCGTGGAAGACACCACTGCAACGGCAGCCGTGACCGCAAGTGCACGCCACGGCATGCAGCGGCGCGGTGTAGCCTGGCGTGCAACCCGCTTGGCAAATTGACGTTCAAACATTCGCATACTCCTTTGACATTGATTCCCTTGGTTGAAAAACAGAAAGTGGCTGGTTAGCAGGTTGACGGTGTGCCTCACAGCCAGGCGTGTTGCACCGTCAAAACGTTGCCTGCGGCCTGGGGCTGCACCACAAATGGAGCCAGCCGAGTAAAAAAATCGCCTGCGTTTACGATTTCCTCGGGCGCAAACACGCCGTGTCGGGCCAGCTTGCCGTGGCACATCATCTGCAGCGCTATGGCGGTTGGAATGCAGGTGTTGGCTCCCACTCCACCGGGTATCTCACCGTTCAACCAGGCGCTGCAAACGCGGTGCCGGCCATCAACCCTGCCTTCTACTACCGCAGACATTTGTGCAGGAATGTACTTGCGGCCCATCACGCGCTCGTGAAGTCCCGCCAACATCAGGCGGGCAGATTCGCGCAGTGTGAGCTGGTTCAGGCCCGTGCCTCTGGACACGCCTTTGAACAGGGCCGCCGCCTGGCGGATCGAAAGTCCCCTGTCCTCCACACGTGCCTTCACTACCTTTAGCAGTGCCGTCAGCTGACGCGAAAACACCATCCCGTTCACACTATTTCTGATGGACGGAAACGACCTGGGCAGGGTGACGGGCTCAGGGTGGCCCACCGTAGTGACCTTTACCAACCCAACGCCTGGCACTTGCAGCGCCACGGTCTGCAGGGGCGTAACCCGCGTAATGACGCCGTTCTGGTAAGACGGAATGGTGCCAGTGATCTGCTCGATCCAATGCTCAAGTGCAGCGCCCATTTCCTGATTCGCGTCGCGTTCTTCATCTGCTTTGGACGTGCTCCCCCAGGTGGTGACCACACGATCCACCACGCCCACATGGCTAATGGCCTCTACCGCAAGCAGGCTGGCAATGCCCGGGCTGGCACCCATGCCCACCAGTGCCGTAACCTGCCGATTGCGCGCCTTATCATGCAGAGCCAGCATGTCGAGCGTGGGCTCCGGGTCATCGCAAATATCAATATAGTGGCAGCCTGCCTCAATGGCCGCATCAAGCACCCGTGTTCCAAACATGAAGTAGGGGCCAATGGTTGACACCACAACGTCGTAGCGGGCCAGGGCCAAACGCAGCGCGGGGGCATCCATGGCGTCCAGAAACATTGCGTCAATGGCCGGGTGGCCGAGCTGACTGACGTAGCGTTGTGCGCTCTCCAGACGGTTATCGGCAATCGTCAGATGGTCAAAGGCTTTCAGTTTGATCGCCGTCTCGACAAAATGCCTTCCCATCAGGCCGCAGCCACCTAGTGCTAAAACTTTCATGTGTCTTCCTTCTGCTGGTTAAATCTTGCGTCGGGGCCTGACCTAGGCCCTTAACGCGCTCAAACTTGGTGTCTTTTTACACTTGGGGTGCGTGTCTTCTCCGGCCTCGATCGGGATCAGCAGATTGGCGCTGCCATGGATGATCAGGCTCGGGCAGGCAATGGTTTTCTGCGTGTTCACTTGGCACGGCGCAAGTGACCGCGACATCGCAACGGTGGGCTTTGCTCATGGCCAATGCGCTGTCCACGCTCAGTCAGCCCGCGCTGGAAAGCCCCGACCGAACAAGGTGTAATCCGCTGCCTTGAAGTTGCGCGCCTGGACCCAGTACTGGGTGCTGAAGCCCGGCCACAGGGTAGTTACCTTGCCGGTGCGGGCGTCCTGGTACCAGCTTTTGCAGCCCGTTACCCATACGGATGATTGAAGGCGCATTTGTAGGACGGCGTTGAAAGCGTTCTGCACCTCACGCTTGACCTCGACCACGCAGGCGCCGCTCCGTCGGGCTGCCGTGAGCGCGCCGACGACGTGATTGGCATTCGCTTCGATGATGAAGACCATCGAGTTGTGGCCCAGGCCGGTGTTCGGGCCGGTGATCAGGAACAGGTTCGGAAAGCCTGCCACCGATGCGCCGAGGTAGGCCTGCGCGCCTTCATGCCAGGCCTCGCTGAGTGTCTGACCGCCGCGCCCGGCGATCGTGAACTTGCCCAGGCTATCGGTAGCCTGGAAGCCTGTGCCGAAGATGATGGCGTCCACAACGTGGTGGCGCCCATCGGTGGTGGTGATGCCGTCGTCCGTCACCTGCTTCAAGCTCGCGGTCACGAGTTCGGTATTGGGCAGCTGCAGCGCGGGATACCAGTCATTCGAGATGAGGATGCGCTTGCAGCCCATCACGTAGCTCGGGGTCAGAGCCTCGCGCAGTTTCGCATCAGGCACCTGGGTCTGCAGGTGTTTGAGCGCGATCTCGGTTCCCCATTTCATGTACTTAGGGTCCACCACGGTGCCCAGCGCGGTGAGCTCGTTGCGCCAGTGGATGCGCCAGCGGTTCAATCGCATCAGACCGGGCAGCCAACGAAAACCCAGCTTCTGGAGCTGGCCGTGAGGGTGGTCGTCACGCGGCACGATCCAAGGCGGGGTGCGCTGAAAAACCTTGAGCTGGCCCACCTGCTCGACGATGCGGGGAACGAACTGGATCGCGCTGGCGCCTGTGCCGATGACGGCAACCCGCTTGCCCTCCAAGGAATAGGCGTGATCCCACTTGGCGGAGTGGAAGGTTTTTCCCGTGAAGCTTTGTAGGCCAGGCAGCTCGGGCACCGCAGGGGTGCTCAGGCCACCGGTGGCAAGGATGAGGAATCGCGCACGGCACAGGCCACGGTTGGTGGTGACAGCCCAGGTGCTGGTATCGGTATCGAACTGTGCGCCTTGCACATCGGTGTTGAATTCGATCAAAGGCAGCAGCCCGTAGCGGTTAGCAGTGTGCTGCAGGTAGGCCTGAATCTCCCGCTGCGCCGGATAGGTCCGGGACCAGTCAGGATTGAGCTCGAAGGAGAAAGAATACAGATGCGAGGGGATGTCGCAGGCGGCGCCGGGGTAGTCGTTGTCGCGCCAGGTGCCGCCTACGCTGGCAGCACGCTCCAGAAGGAGGACGGATCTGAAACCCGCCTCGAGCAGCTTGATTGCGATGCACTGCCCACCGAAGCCGGTTCCGACAACGATGACCTCTGCGTCCAGATTGGCTGCCGATCTCATGCCGACTCCTTGATGTAGGCGAGCGCATTTTCTGCAGCGCGGTGCCCGGCGCGGATCGCCCCGTCGATGTAGCAGTACCATCGGGACGAGGTTTCAGTGCCAGCCCAGAAGACGGCGCCGTGCGGCTGGCGCAAGGCTGCGCCATAGCCCGTCCAGGTGCCTGGACCGTAGTAGCCCCCGTAACAGCCGCGGCTGAAGGGTTCATTGGTCCAGTCCTGGTCGATGTAGTCAAGCGGCATTTGGCCTTGGGGCCCGAACCAGCGCTCCACTTCGGCCAGCAAGGTTGCCTTCCGCCATGCAGCGCCCCGGCGCGAGGCCGCTACAGCGGCTGTACCGTCGATGAAGCCGCACAACACACCCAAAGGTTGATCGGGCGGTGACACATCAAAGATCGGCGAGAACGTGGCCGAATCACTCAACACAAGCCCGTTGAAGCCTGCGTCTCGCCAGAAGGGCCTGTCGTAAGCCAAGAAACACTTAATCACAGACCCCATGGCAACACGCTGGGTCAAACCATCACGTTGTGCGCTCAGGGGCGGGGTGTAGTCTATGCGGGCCGTCAACGCCGGGGGGACTGCCATCACCACCGCCTGGGCCTGCACGGTGTACGTGTCGGTGCTGACCTTTACCACCGAGGCGTGTTGTTCGATCCGGCGCACGTGCTGGCTCAGCAGCACGCTTCCCGCCGTCAATGATTCGGCCAGTCGGGAGGCAATCTGGTGCACACCCCCTTTGAAAAGCCACTTCTGTGCGCCGTCCGTGGCTGTCGTCAGAGATGCGAAGCCGCCACCAGACTTGATGTAAAACACAAAGTGAAGAAAACTCACTTGGTGTGCTTCTACACACAACAAGGCTCGACAGGTTACGCCAATGTCTTGCTTCACTTCAGCAAGCGCGTGCATTTCGCTGAGCCAGTGGGCCAGTGTCCAGCCATCAAACTCGACCGCGCGTTCCCACTTCCAGTGCTCTTCGTCCGGCATTTCCTGGGCCAGGACTTCGATCTGTTGCAGCAACTCAAGGTGCTGCTGCTGGGCGGCAGGCAAGCGTGCGCTGACGTAGTCTTCGCGCTCGGCCATGGAAACGCGACCTGCAAGATCAATGATGTTCTTGCCGTCCAGCGGTTGTGCAAACCGCTCAACGCCAAACTCCTCAGCCAGGGACAGCAGTTCCGTCTGCAGCGGGCCTACCCACATGCCACCGAGGTCGATGCGCAAACCGGCCAAGCGGCCCGGCATCGTTCTGCCGCCGATCCGATCGCGGGCCTCTAGCAGGAGAACCTTCAGGCCCTGCCTTTGAAGATGCCGAGCCGCCGTTAGGCCAGAAAAGCCCGCACCGACCACCACGACGTCGGCGTGAGTGTGGTGCGCGACGCGCAAGTCCGCCTGGCTTGGAGACGGTGGCAATGTGTTAATAGGTTTCATGATCACGAGGTCTACGCTGATGGTGTTTGGGTTGTGAGAAGAGTCAATTCGCAGACGCCAAAACTGTGGGCTCAGTGACGCGCTGTGGTGACTCAGCCATCAAGTACAAAAGGTCAGTGGCCAACACGGCGCCGAGCAATTGCGTGATCGAACTGGTGTCCAGCGGCGGTGCAACTTCCACCAAGTCGGCACCCACCACGTTCAATCCGCTTAGGCAACGCAAGATCTCGCGCGCCTTGAAGCTGCTCACACCCCCAACGCAGCAAGTCCCTGTGCCTGGCGCATAGGCTGGATCCACAAAGTCGATGTCGAACGTCACGTAGACGGGTGTCTCCCCCACGATCTGGCGTACCTGCTCGGCAATCTCTTGGCTGGGCAATGCCATCGTCTGCAGACCGTCGATGTACTTGTACTGTTGCTCACTGGCCGCGTGCGGCGTTCGAATCCCGACATGCACGGTGCGTGCGGGATCAATCAAGCCTTCTTTGCTGGCGTGATGGAACATGGTGGCGTGGTTGAATGCCTCCATCTCCAAGCAATCGTCGTGCGCATCGAAATGCACGACGGACAGCCGCCCAAAGCGCTTGGCTGCCGCACGTGCAAGGGGAAGGAAGACGAAGTGGTCACCGCCCAAACCCAAAACGCGCGCGCCCGATGTGCCAATGTTTTTTAAGTGCCGAGCGCAGGACGCCAGAAACTCATCCCGCTCACCCCACATGAAGGGAATGTCACCCCAGTCGGCGATGCGCAGTCGGCTGCGCACGTCGTACGACCAAGGCCACAAGCCTTGCGGGTACTGACCGACCATCAACGACTGTTCGCGGATACCCCTGGGGCCCAAGCGCGCTCCAGTGCGATTGGAAGTACCCAGGTCATATGGGAGACCGACCACGGCAAGGTCATAGCCCGCCAGTTGCCGCGTCACAGGGACGCGCAGAAACGAGGGGATTCCGAGATAGGGGATCGCGTGAGCTAGAAACTCATCCAATTCGTGGTGGTTGATCATGTTCGGTTGATCATGTTCTTGTCTTCGAGCGGAGTTGAAAGATGATCGCTAGGATCAGGGAAGAGCCTAGCTTCGTTGGCTGCGCGCGAGTGGCATGCGCAACGCGCCCATTCCACTGATTGCGGCTACCGATATTCATCACAGCTGTTTGAACCGCATCAGTCAAAGGAATTCTCAAGCTCTTCCCGTAAGGGGGCGCAGCGCCTAGATCGCAGTCAGCGATAGTCAACTTTTCCAATGCGCCAATATGGACGGCTGTGTTTACAAAATTCGAGTCCAACAATCCACAATCACCCAGTGCAATGACCTTCATGAGGAGACTCCAGCCAAAGATGCAGCTTGCTCCGCGCGTTCAACGTGCCTTGCAATCAAGGCGGAGATCGTGGGGGACAGCGCATCTGGGAAATCGTGCCCCATGCCTTCGATGATCTCTAGACGCGCCCCGGGGGTGTTCTCGTAAACATGTACGCCGGCAGCTAGCGGAACCAAGGGATCTGCATCTCCGTGGATGACCAGCGTCGGAACACTCATTTGGCGAAGCAGGGCTACTCGAGAGCCCGATGCTAGGATGGCTGCGAACTGCCGTTCGATCCCGCCTCTATCAGGACCCCCGCGCTTCAGATCGTCTCGGACACGCCGCTCCAACAAGTGCCGCGCCGTCGGATAGCGTGGGCTGCCGATCAACTCCCAGGTTCGGACACCATGGGTCACTGCCTTTTCGGGCTCCGACCGCGCAGGAGATCTAGTGATGTGTCGGAGCACATCCGGTCTGGCGCCAGGAAGGCGGTGGTCGCCGGAGCTCGACATGATAGACGTGAGGGAGCGTACCAGGAAAGGGTGCCGCGCGGCAACGATCTGGCAGACCATGCCACCCATAGACGCGCCGACCAAATGCACTGGGCCGACGTTCAAGTGTGCAATGAGGGAACAAAGATCGTCGGCCATGTCGTCCAGGAGATAGGGCGCACTTCCAACGCGTCCGAATTGCGACATGAGATACAGCCAGGTGTTGTTCGGACGCCCCTGCAGACGGCTTGATTCGCCCACGTCCCGGTTGTCACACCTGATTACGCGGAAGCCGTCGCGCAACATTGCATCGATTAGAGTGCGGGGCCAGGCTGTTAGTTGCTGCCCTAGGCCATGTACGAACATCAACGTGGGCCCGCCGCCGGCAAACCCTTCGTCCGTATAGGCCAGGCGAACCGCGCCAGCTTGGCAATGCAACACAACATCTCTCACGATTCACCTTTCAGAAGGAATGTGCCGCGAGGTGCATGGGCGTTAGGTCCAACATCTACACGGTTAGTTACATAATACCCGTTATTATTATTTGGCTGAGACAGGGTTTTCCCTATAGCTTCGGAGCATTGGTGTCTATCGAGACACACCAGAGGAAACTAGGATTCATCGCTGTAGTGGAACCTTGCGCAAAAATGTTGCTTACCAAGTCCGGTGATCAAAAACAAGGCTGTAGAACTGCCGTGCTGCGGACATGATCAAATGTGTCGTGCTTCAGCACCTTCACGGTGAAGTGGTTGATACCGCGGCTATTTGACTTTCATGCACAGCACCCCGAGATCGAAGTGCGCCTGCAAGCCACGGGCCAAGCTGCTGCCCCACAGCAAGTGCGCGTGGATGTGGCGATTGCGGTGGAAGCGCTGGCACAAGTGATTGAAGACACCACTACCGTGCTATTCCCCGAACGGCTGGGTGTCGTGCTGGCCCCCGCGCTGGCGCAAAGTGCCGTGTTGCAATCACCCAGTGACTTGTCCGGTCACACGCTTCTGCAAACCCACACGCGCCAAAACGCATGGGCCATGTGGGCGGATGCCATGGACTGCACCGCAGCTACCCAGACCGGGCCTACGTTCGAGCACTATTACTTCACGCTGCAAGCCGCGATTGGCGGGCTGGGGCTGGCGGTGGCACCTGGCATTTGGTTGCGGATGACCTTCAAGCAGGACGCCTGCCACAAACGGGCCCGGCCGGTGGTCATGACCACCCTGGCCATGGGCGCGGGCATGGTGCCTCTGGCCATAGGCTGGGGCGCTGCCGACCCGAGTTTTCGCAGCCCCATGGCCGTGGCTGTGATTGGCGGCCTGATCACCTCGACCGTGCTCAGCCTGTTGGTCATACCGGCGGTGTTTACCCTGGTAGACGATATTGAGCTGGGCCTGGGCAAGCTCTTGCACCGACTGCGCCGGGGCAAGGCGCAGCCAGCACAAGCCAGCTCGGAGCCTTAAGGTTACTTGGCTACCACGCGAACCATTTCAAGGCATTTGTTGGAGTAGCCCCACTCGTTGTCGTACCAGCTCACCAGCTTCACAAAGGTGCCGTCCAGCGCAATGCTGGCGTCTGCATCAAAGATGGAGGTGCGGGTGTCGCCACGGAAATCAGTGGCAACCACCTTGTCTTCGGTGTAGCCCAGAATGCCTTTGAGGGCACCTTCGGACTGGGCTTTCATCTCGGCGCAGATCTCGGCCAGCGTGGCCGGGGCATTGAGCTCGCAGGTCAGGTCAACCACAGACACATCGCTGGTGGGCACGCGAAACGACATGCCGGTGAGCTTTTTGTTGAGCTCGGGAATCACCACGCCCACCGCTTTGGCCGCACCGGTGCTGCTGGGGATGATGTTTTCCAGAATGCCGCGTCCGCCGCGCCAGTCTTTGTTGGACGGGCCGTCCACGGTCTTCTGGGTAGCGGTGGCCGCGTGCACGGTGGTCATGAGACCGCGCTTGATGCCCCATTTGTCATGCATGACCTTGGCAATCGGGGCCAGGCAGTTGGTGGTGCATGACGCGTTGCTGATGATGGCCTCGCCCTTGTAGGTGGCGTGGTTCACGCCGAACACAAACATGGGCGTGTCGTCTTTGGAGGGTGCGGAAAAAATCACTTTTTTGGCACCGGCGGCCAGGTGTTTTTCGCCCGAGGCTTTGTCCAGAAACAGGCCGGTCGCCTCGATCACGATGTCAGCGCCAACCTCATTCCACTTGAGCGCGGAGGGATCGCGCTCCTGGGTGAGGCGGATTTTTTTGCCGTTGACGATC
>JBILKC010000293.1:0-3490 GCA_044376885.1 Hylemonella sp.
TTCCAGGTAGGTGGCTTTGAGATCGTCGCTGCCAGCCGTCAGCAGCGCCTCAATGGCCCCGTCACTGAGCAGCGGGCACAGCGCAAAACTCATGTTGGCGCTATTGCACATTTCTATGCAGGCCGCACCAATGGTTTTGGGCAGGCCTTGCCCGCCAAAATCTGCCGGGTGCTGTAAACCTTGCCAGCCAGCTTGCGCAAACTGCTTGAACGCTTGCTTGAAGCCGGGGGTGGTGGTGACCTCACCGCTTTTAAAGCTCGAAGGGTTTTTATCGCCCTCCCAGTTCAGGGGGCTGAGCACCTCTTCGTTGAACTTGGCGGCTTCTTCCAGAACCGCTTGCGCCGTCTCAAGACCGGCATCCTCAAACCCGGGGATCTTCGCAATCAGGTCTATCCGCGCCAGGTGTTCAATCGTGAACAACATGTCTTTCAGCGGTGCCGAGTAACTCATGGAAAGTCTCCCTTAGTGCGGTGTGAAATCAGAGAAAAGCAGCTTGCGAGCAACTGAAAAAAAGCACACCAGCCGGTGTGCCTTTGATGGGGAATCAAAGTGCTGCGATCAGCTCAGGAACAGCAACAAACAAATCGGCCTCCAGCCCGTAATCGGCAACAGAAAAAATCGGTGCCTCAGGATCCTTGTTGATGGCCACAATCACCTTGCTGTCCTTCATGCCGGCAAGGTGCTGTATCGCGCCGCTGATGCCGCACGCCACATAGAGTTGAGGGGCCACAATCTTGCCCGTTTGACCGACCTGCCAGTCATTGGGGGCATAACCCGCATCCACCGCAGCACGGCTGGCACCCAAAGCGGCACCCAGTTTGTCGGCCAGCGGGGTCATGACTTCATTGAACTTCTCGCTTGAGCCCAGAGCGCGCCCACCAGAGACAATGATCTTGGCAGCGGTAAGTTCGGGCCGGTCATTTTTGGCGATTTCACTGCCCACAAATGTTGACTGACCGCTTTCGGCAACGCCAGACAATGACTCTACGGCCCCTGCGCCACCGCTTGCGCCCGCAGGGTCAAAACCCGTGGTGCGGATCGTCATGACCTTGACCGCGTCAAGGCTTTGCACGGTGGCAATTGCATTGCCCGCGTAGATGGGGCGCTCGAAGGTATCGGAACTGATGACCTTGGTGACATCAGAGATCTGCGCGACATCCAGCAAGGCTGCAACGCGTGGCGCAATGTTTTTGCCCGATGCGGTTGCAGGAAACAGGATGTGGCTGTAATTGGCAGCGATAGCCAGGACCTGGGCTGCGACGTTTTCTGCAAGGCCATGTGCAAACGCCGCGTGATCGGCGTGCAAAACCTTGGCCACACCCGCAAGCTGAGCCGCTGCCGCTGCCGCTGCGCCAGCATTGCTGCCAGCTACCAGCACATGCACGTCAGGCCCGCATTGAAGCGCAGCGGTAACCGTGTTGAGGGTGGCACCCTTGAGGGTGGCGTTGTCGTGTTCGGCGATGACGAGGATGGACATTAGATAACCTTTGCTTCATTCTTGAGTTTGGCAACCAGCGTGAGGACATCGGGAACTTTGATGCCGGCACTGCGCTTTGGCGGTTCATTGACCTTGAGGGTTGTAATGCGGGGCGTAACGTCCACGCCCAAATCCTCAGGCTTGAAGGTATCGAGCTGCTTTTTCTTGGCTTTCATGATGTTGGGCAGCGTGACATAGCGTGGCTCATTCAGGCGCAAATCTGTGGTGATGACGGCGGGCAGGGTCACGGCAATGGTTTCCAGGCCACCGTCAACTTCGCGCGTGACTAGCGCTTTGCCATCGGCCACTTCGACTTTGGAGGCAAAGGTGGCCTGTGGCAGACCACACAATGCGGCAAGCATCTGACCGGTCTGGTTGCAATCATCGTCAATGGCTTGTTTGCCCAGAATGATCAAACCGGGCTGCTCCTTGTCCACCAGGGCCTTGAGGAGCTTGGCCACGGCCAGAGGCTGCAACTCTTGGGCTGTTTCGACCAGAATGGCACGGTCTGCGCCTATGGCCATGGCCGTGCGCAAGGTTTCTTGGCATTGGGCAACACCACATGACACGGCGATCACCTCGGTGACCACGCCCTTTTCTTTCAGACGGACGGCCTCCTCAACGGCAATCTCGTCAAAGGGATTCATGCTCATTTTGACGTTGGCAATGTCAACACCCGTGTTGTCGGACTTGACCCGAACCTTCACGTTGTAGTCCACCACGCGTTTGACGGGAACGAGAACTTTCATTCAAACAACTCCTGCATATTAAAAATAGTACGACCGTGCTTTTTAATTATAGCCAGCTTCACCTGGGCTCAGCGACCACACCGCTCGAGTCCTTGAAGAGCCGATCGGAAGACATATGAAGCACCCGCTGAGGATAAGGAATATCGATCCCGGCTGCACGCAAGGCGGCCAGTATTTTGATGTTCAATTCTGACTGAAGCGCCAATTGGCCGTTGCTTGGGTCATTAATCCAGACCGTCAGGGCGAACTCCAGCCCGTCAGCGGCAAACTGCCGCAACAGGGCAGCAGGAGCAGGATCGGCCAGGACACGCTCGCAGGACGCTGCCGCATCGCACAAAATACCCTGCACTTGACCCACGTCGCTGTTGTAGCCAACCGTAATGGAACTGGTGATAGACACCTTGGGGTTGGCCAGGGACAGGTTTTCAACCCTCTGGGTGATGATCAACTCATTCGGAACCACCGATTCGCGGCCGTTCGCGGCCCGGATCAGGGTGTAGCGGGTTTTGATATCAGTCACCACGCCCTCAAAGCCATCAACACGTACTGTGTCGCCTATGCGCAGGGAACGCTCCAGAAGAATGACAAAGCCACTGACGTAATTCGCGGCTAGTTTTTGCAAACCAAAACCCAGACCCACGCCCAGAGCACCGCCCAGAACCGACAGGGCTGTGAGGTCTACGCCAACCGCGGACAGTGCAAACAACAGACCCACCAGCAGCAGCAGCCCGCGGATGGCATTGGCCGCCACCTTGCGCATGGACAAATCCTTGACGATCTCGCGGAGCAGCCTTTTTTCGATGGTGGCCGCGATCCAAAGCGCCAGTACCAGCACGATGCCTGAGGAAATGACCCCTTCAATCATGGTTCGCAAAGTCACCCGGGACTTGCCGAAACTCAGTGAAATGGACTCCAGCTCCGCCAATACCGAGGGCAAGAAACCGGTAATCCACAAAATGGCAAAAAGCCAGGCCATCCATGAGATCAGACGCTCAACGGGTTGCGCCAGGGCGGAGGCCGGAAACGAGGCACTGAACACACGCGCCACCAGCCTTATCGCTGCTAGCGAGACAAAAATCGGCAGCGCCACTTTTAACAAAGCGATGGGCTGGTAGCGCGAAACCGCCAGGGTGGCGGCGTAGATCAGAATCAAGGCCAGGGTCGGGAACATCAGCCCGTCCAGCGTACTGCGGCCAAACCAGACTGAATCCGTGCCATGACCCTTGCCGGCCAGGGCAGACAGAAAGTAGGCCAAGCTTAAACA
>JBILKC010000294.1:0-3488 GCA_044376885.1 Hylemonella sp.
ACTGTTGCCGCCCTTGGGCTTGGTCATATTCCAGACCTCACGGAAAGGACTCGGACCTGCAGAGGGCTCCTCCCGGATCATGCCGGAAAACTCTACGCTGGCCATATAGTCATTTCCGAGATCCTCGATTCCAAGCAACTGCGCTTCTATCATCACCACATCGGTTTGATTGACCGGTCCGCCGGTGTGCGCTTCACGCTCATTGAGTTGCTGCTGGATTTCCTTGAGCATGTTGTCCGTCATCATGCTGCGCAGCGCAGACAGATCGGAATGGTCCCAGGCTGCCTGAAGCGTGACAAAGTTACCTTTGGCTGCTCTGAGGAAACCCTCGGTGTCAAAGTCAGCAGGAATAGCCCAATTGGTAGTGCCAGGGATTGCCGAACCAATCATCGAACCCGAGGAGGAGGATTGGGGGGCGAGTGAGTCAAAAGCACTGGTCGAACGCTCCCAGGGTCGGGCAGATGAATCATTGCCAACATTTTCCGGACGATAGGCCTGTGGCGACTGAGCATGTCCAGCGCCAGCACCTTGAAAAGCAAACGGACTGGCGTTTTGGTTTGCGCCTTGGCTTTGAGCTGCACGGCGATTGCGCATAAACCAGCCTATAGCCACCATGGCAATCAGGACGATCAGGGCAATCATCATGAACTCCCCGAAAGCCTCACCCATTCCGAGTGAGCTGGCCAACCAGGCCAGACCCAGGCCAGCAGCCAAGCCACCCAGCATGGCACCCCAGGGCCGTTTTGGAGCAGCCGCTGCCGGCGGTGTGGCGGGTTTGGCTGCAGCAGCGCTTTGCGTTGGTGCAGCTGCAGGCGCGTTGGGGGCCGCATCACGCTTGGTCACATTGCTGGACTGTTGGCCCACCGATTTACCGCCGCCCATACGCTTGGCCGCCTCAGCGTTGATGCTGCCCAGTGTGAGTACCAAAGAAAGCGCTAAAGTTAAAAGCCTCATGTCATCTCCAATTCAATCAATCAATTCAATACAAAAAGAACTGCTAGCACTTGATTCCAACATGCAATGCCACCACCCCGCCTGCCAGGTTATGAATGTCCACATGGTTAAAACCCCCATTTTTCATAAGGGCTTTGAGTTCTTCCTGGCCAGGATGCATGCGGATTGACTCCGCAAGGTACTTGTAGCTGGCCGAGTCATTGGCCACCCACTGGCCCAGTTTGGGCAAAACCTTGAATGAGTACCAGTCGTAAATTTTTTCCAGAGGGGGGGCGACTTTTGAAAACTCGAGCACGAGAAGCTTGCCGCCCGGTTTGAGAACCCGGTTCATCTCAGCCAGAGCCTGATCTTTGTGAGTCATATTTCGCAGACCCAATGCAACGCTGACCAGATCAAAGTGCTGGTCCCCAAATGGCAGATTTTCTGCATCGCAAACCAGGGTGGGCAACGCAACGCCTTCGTTGAGAAGTCGATCACGGCCGGTGCGTAACATGGCTTCGTTGATGTCCGTATGAAATACACGTCCAGATTTACCAACTTTTTTAGAGAAGGCCAACGCCAGATCGCCCGTTCCACCAGCAATGTCGAGTACCTGATGCCCTTCGCGCAGATCAGCCACCAGCACGGTATAAGCCTTCCAGGCGCGATGCAAACCGAGCGACATCAGGTCGTTCATCACATCGTATTTGGAGGCGACTGAATCAAAAACACCCCGGACACGACGAGCCTTCTGGGCCTCGTCCACAGATTCAAAACCAAAATGAGTAGAAGTCATGGTGCTTAATGGCTGCTGCAACTGTGACCCGCCTTGTCGAGCATAGGTGCATCCCGTTCCACGCCCGCGGCTTTGAGCCTAGCCTCGTACTCCTGCCATAGGCTATCCATTTTTGAACCCAGAAAATAAAGGTAATCCCAGGAAAAAATGCCGGTATCGTGTCCATCTGAAAAGCTGGGCTGCACCGCATAATTGCCCACGGGCTCCAACCCGGCCAGATCCACATCACGTTTGCCTGTTTGCAGAATTTCTTGGCCGGGCCCATGTCCCTGAACCTCTGCAGAAGGTGAATAAATGCGCATCAATTCAAAAGGGATCCGAAATTGCGCACCGTCTGAAAAAGAAACCTCTAAAACCTTGGACTGGCTGTGAACCGTCAAGGCTTGAGGTGTTGGAGCGCCAGATTGCAAACCAGCCATAGGAAAAACCTAAGTAATGAGTTGATTAGCCTTGCAAGATATCACAAGGTGCACATTGACGCACCGCAGGGGTGCATTGAAGGGTGCTGACTCAAGCTGCTCGGCTCAAACCAATACGCGCTCAATCCCGCCGTTATTAGCCGCTTGAACATAAGCGGGCATCCACTGGTCACCGAGGATCTGATTGGCCATTTCGACCACAATATAGTCCGCTTTAAGCAAGCCATTTTGCAAGTCATCGCCATATCGGCTCAAGCCCTGAAGGCAACTCGGGCAACTGGTGAGAATTTTGATATCGTCCTTGGCACCCGATGCTGTTGGGCTTTGGTTGCCTGAAACGGAGTCTGAGGCAACCAGACTACGAAGCGCAGTTTCATCCTTGCGCAATTCTTGTTCCTTGCGAAAACGGATTTGGGTGGAGATGTCAGGGCGAGTGACACCCAAGGTGCCGGATTCACCACAGCACCGCTCACTCTTGAGCACCTTGTCACCAACCAAGGCCTTGACCGTTTTCATCGGGTCCTGCAGCTTCATGGGGCTGTGGCAGGGGTCGTGAT
The DNA here is from genome assembly GCA_044376885.1 of Hylemonella sp. Classification (GTDB taxonomy): domain Bacteria; phylum Pseudomonadota; class Gammaproteobacteria; order Burkholderiales; family Burkholderiaceae_C; genus JBEIGE01. Next base: position 2,706 of record JBILKC010000294.1, read on the forward strand.
AAAGGTAGGCACCACCGCCCTGCAAGGTGATTCCTTTTTCCAGCAGGTATTCGTGAATATCGATGATGCGGCAGTCCGGAAAGATTTTGTCAAATTCATACCCTTGCAACTGGTCATAACAGGTACCGCAACTCACCACCACCGTCTTGATGTCCAGGTAATTCAAAGTATTGGCCACCCGATGGAAAAGAACCCGGTTGTCAGTGATGATTTTTTCAGCTTTGTCAAACTGCCCCGAACCGCGCTGGGGATAACCACAACACAGGTAACCCGGGGGCAACACCGTCTGTACGCCCGCATGCCACAGCATGGCTTGGGTAGCCAGCCCTACCTGAGAGAAAAGTCGCTCCGACCCGCAACCCGGAAAATAAAATACCGCCTCGGTCTCTGAAGTGGTGGTGATGGGGTTGCGGATGATGGGCACATACTCGCTGTCTTCAATGTCCAGTAGAGCACGCGCCGTTTTCTTGGGTAGATTACCCGGCATTTTCTTGTTGATGAAGTGAATCACCTGCTCTTTGAGCGGTGCTTTACCCACCGTAGATGGTGGCTGGCTGGTTTGCTTGCGGGCAAAGGTACGTAACACGTCGTTGGCCAGGCGCTGGGCCTTAAAGCCCACATCGACCATCGCAGAACGCATGACTTTGATGGTTTGCGGGTTGGTGGCATTCAAAAACAACATGGCTGCGGCGTTACCCGGCCGAAACGACTTCTGCCCCATTTTGCGTAGCAGGTTACGCATGTTCATAGACACTTCGCCGAAATCGATCTTGACCGGGCATG
>JBILKC010000295.1:0-3464 GCA_044376885.1 Hylemonella sp.
TGCCAAGGCATCAAGCACCCGGAACTGTTCAGCCACCTTCAGCGCTGCATAGTGGGGCAGCATCACCCCCGCACTGCCAATGCGAATGCGCGTGGTGCGGGCTGCAATGGCAGCCATCAGCACTTCGGGCGCGCTGCCCACAATGGTGGAGTGGCTATGGTGCTCGCTGACCCAAAACCGGTGGTAGCCCAGTTGTTCGCAGTGTTCGGCCAAGGCCAGGGTGTCGCGGATGGCCGCGGCCTGGGTCTGGCCGGCCACCGCCACCGATTGGTCCAGCACGGAGAGTTTGATCGTCATGTTGTATTTGCTTTTTGTTCGGCTTCCTGCAACGCACGCCACATCACTTTGCCCGCGCCACTTTTAGGCAAGGCCTCGACAAACTGAACCACGTGCGGCACTTTGTACACCGCCATATTGTCGCGGCACCAGGCAATCAGGTCTTGCTCGCTGATTTTTCCTTTGTGCGTGGCTCGTAAAACCACCACCGCCTTGACCGATTCGCCCCGGTAAGTGTCTCGGGTCGAAATGATGCAGGCCTCTTGAATGGCAGGGTGCTTGAACATCAGGGCCTCCACTTCGGCAGGCCAGACCTTGAAGCCCGAGGCATTGATCATGCGCTTGAGACGGTCGGTCATGAAAAAATAACCGTCCTCGTCGACCCGGCCCAAGTCCCCGGTGCGGAAAAACCGTTTGCCTTCAAAGTCGACGAAGGCTTCTGCAGTCGCTTCAGGGCGCTTCCAGTAGCCTTGAAATACGCACGGGCCCCAGGTGATGATTTCCCCGGACTGGCCCACTGGCATCTCCTGCAGTGTTTCGGGGTCCACCACGCGCGCATCCACCCCCATGTAGGGGATGCCCAGGCACTGCTGCTTGGGTGCATCGGGCGGGTTGGCATGGGACGGTGCGGCGGTTTCAGTCAGACCATAACCCTCCACGTAGCGCAGCCCGAACTGTTCCCACAGCCGCTGAGCCACTGCTTGCGGCATGGCCGCACCACCGCCCCCAATATTCAACAGGCTTGAGAGGTCAAACTGCTCAAAATCCGGGCTGGCCATCAGGTCGATCACCATGGTGGGAATATTGGTCCAGTGCGTCACGCGCCGCGCGGCGATCAGCCGCCCTGCCAGATTGCGGTCCCAACGCGGCATGATGACCAGCGTTGCCCCCAGACGGATACTGGTGTGCAGCACACTGACCATGCCGGTGATGTGAAACATGGGCACCACCACCAGCATCACGTTTTCTGCAGAGCCGCTGGCCCACAAACCGGTGGCCACCGCGTTGTGCATGATGCTGGCATGGGTGTGCATGCAGCCTTTCGGCAAACCCGTGGTGCCACTGGTGTAAGGCAACAAGGCCAGATCAGTGGGGCCTACCTGCAGCTCAGGCGCTTTATTGGACTGCGCCAGCGCGGCATTCCAATCATGAACCTGGCCGTCCTTGAGAGCGGGCAATGCGTGACGGGTCAACAACCAGGTCTGCCAGGCGGCTATCGGCGCTTCGTCGCCCGTGACCCCAGAATCAAAAGCGTCGGTGAATTGCGTCACGATCAGGTGGGCCAAACGCTTATCCGGCTCAAGTGCATCGCTGGCCTGGGCCAACTCCGGGGCCAGATCGCCGCTGGTGATGGCCACCCGAACATCGGGGTCCAGAATGTAATGCTTGAGTTCTTCCAGACGGTTCATCGGATTGACCGGCACCACCACCGCGTTGGCCCGAAGAATGGCAAAGTGTGCGATGACCAACTGCGGGCAGTTCTGCAGGATCAGCGCCACCCGATCACCTTTTTTAACGCCTAAGCCATGTAGATACGCGGCCATACGCTCTACTTTTTGTAGCAATTGCGCATAGGTGATCTCGCGCCCAAAGAACACCAGCGCCGCTTTGTCGGGATAGCGCCGGGCACTGGTTTCAAGGTTATCCCACAAGGATGTTGCCGGTGGAATCAGGTGATGGGGCAGGCGTTTGGGCCAGAATTTGAAATGAGCGCGCATAAAGACTCCTTAAGACTGAAGCCTACCTTTTCTTTGCCCGCCACGACATCGGGATATGCCCCAAGGCTTGTCGCCAACGAGACCGCTGCAACGGAACTGCCTTGAAGCTAACATCAACACTCTGGAGAACAGTCCCTATGAATCCTTTTATAAACCCTTTTGTCGCCATACCTACCCCTTCGTTGCAACACTTGCAAAGCCAGCTAGGCCGCATCGCCGCCCTGGCCTGCCTGTTGCTGGCTTGCGCAGGCCAGGCACAGGCCGGAAAAACCCTGGACGCCATCAAAAGCCGGGGGCAACTGGTCTGTGGCGTCAATACCGGACTGGTTGGTTTTGCCGCTGCCGACTCCACGGGCAAGTGGAGTGGTCTGGATGTGGACGTGTGCCGTGCCATAGCCGCTGCAGTATTGGGCGACAGTGAAAAGATCAAGTATGTTCCCCTCAATTCACAGCAACGGTTTGCGGCGCTGCAGTCCGGGGAAATCGATGTGCTGTCGCGCAACACCACTTTCACCCTGACGCGCGACGCGGCCATGGGTTTGCACATCACCGCCGTGACTTATTTCGATGGTCAAGGCTTCATGGTTCCGGTCAAAAGCAAGATCAAGAGTGCCAAACAGCTCAAGGGACAGACGGTTTGCGTGCAGTCAGGCACCACCACCGAAAAGAACATGACGGATTTCTCGCGTGCCCATGACCTCAAGCTCAAGCCCGTGGTGTTTGAGAAGTTCGAGGCCGCCACCGGCGCCTATCTGGCAGGCCGATGCCTGGCCTACACCACGGACGCGTCAAGTCTGGCATCCATCCGGCAAAAAGAAGCCAAAAACCCGGCCGAGCACATCATCCTGCCCGACCTGATCTCAAAAGAGCCTCTCGGCCCCATGGTGCGGCGCGGTGACGACGAGTGGCTCTCTGTCGTTAAATGGGTGATCTACGGCTTGATGGAAGCCGAGGAATACGGCATCGGACAAAACAATCTGGAGGCACTTAAAACCAGTGCAGATCCTGTCATTCAGCGCATTCTGGGCGTCGGCGAAGACAGCGGCAAGCTGCTCGGATTGGAGCGGGAGTGGATGGCCCGCGCCCTCAAAGCCACCGGCAATTACGGCGAAATTTTCGAGCGCAATCTGGGTTCGGGCTCAACCCTCAAGCTGGCCCGGGGTGCCAACCGGCTGTGGAATCAGGGCGGGCTGATGTACCCCATGCCCATCCGCTGATCCAACGCTGCAGGATTGATGAAACGGTTCTGGAATTGGCGCAGCCAGGCCTGGCGTGGCCGGGCATTCCAACTGCTGGCACTTGCCTTGCTGATCCTGCTGGTGTGGTGGCTGGCTTCCAACACTGCCCAGAACCTGAAAGCCAGAGGCATACAAAGCGGTTTTGATTTTTTAACGCAGCCTGCCGGCTTTGACATCGGCGAAAGCCTGCTGGCATTTTCCTCAACCGATACCTACTGGCAAGCCTATGTGG
>JBILKC010000296.1:0-3462 GCA_044376885.1 Hylemonella sp.
CACCAACCAGCCCCAGGGCACATCGCGCATGATGTATTCCACCGACGCGAATGCAAGGGCGGCATCTGGCTTGTAATGCATGACCAGAAATATGCCGGTAACAATCTGGATCACCAAAACCAGCAAGGCCAGTGAACCAAAGAAATACCAGAAATTAAAGTTCTTGGGCGCGTAATACTTGCCCATGTGGTCGTTCCACAGCTTGGTGGCGGGGAAACGGTTATCGACCCAGTTAAGCAGCTTTTCGGCGGCAGGGGCGTTGGGGGAAATTTCTTTCATGACAGCCATCGAGTACTCCGGTTGGCTTTAATTTCAGGCTTTTTTGTCTTCACCGATCAGCAACTTGCTGTCGGAAAGATACATGTGCGGCGGGACTTCCAGGTTGTCAGGAGCAGGCTTGTTCTTGAAAACGCGGCCGGCCATGTCAAAAGTGGAACCGTGGCAAGGGCACAGAAAACCGCCTTGCCAGTCATCCGGCAAAGAAGGCTGTGCACCCGTCTGGAACTTGTCTGAGGGAGAACAACCCAGGTGGGAACAAATACCCACTGCAACCATAATTTCCGGCTTGATCGACCGACCTTCGTTTCTGGCGTATTCGGGGGTCAGTTCACCGGGATTACGTTGGGATTTCGGGTCGGCAAGCTGATCTTCGGTCTTTTTAAGACTTTCAAGCTGTTCCGGCGTTCGTTTGATGATCCAGACTGGCTTGCCACGCCACTCGACGGTGAGTTTTTCACCCGGCTTGAGCCCAGAGATATCCACCTCAACTGCGGCACCCGCAGCCTTGGCCCGCTCCGAGGGCTGAAATGAACTGATAAAAGGAACGGCAACAGCCGCACCACCTATAGCGCCTGCACAACTGGTGGCAATTAACCACGTGCGTTTGCTGGCGTCCACCTGGCCTGTATCTGCAAGAGTTTCGCTCATGAAAAACCTTAATTTATTCTGCCAATACCCGCTGGTTTTCCAGCCTTATCCAGCTTGTGATTGTAGCTGACGCTCTGTCATGTTCCGCGGCACCGTGTCCATTTCCCCGCTGATGTGTCCACTAACTGGATTGGCTCAAAACAAATTGACGCGCCAAGCGAATGGCTGCTATCAGGCTATCCGGTTTGGCTTTTCCAGTTCCGGCAATGTCAAACGCGGTTCCATGGTCTGGGCTGGTTCGGATCAGTGGCAAGCCCAAGGTAACGTTCACGCCTTTCTCAACGCCCAAGTACTTTACTGGGATCAGGCCCTGATCGTGGTACATGGCAATCACACCATCAAACTCGCGCTCAAGTCCGGGCTGAGCGCGTGCACGCATGAAAACAGTATCGGGCGCAAATGGACCACTGACCGCTATGCCCAGCGCTTGGGCGCGGCAAATCGCCGGTTCAATGATGTCAATTTCCTCTCGACCGAACAAACCGCCCTCTCCGGCGTGCGGGTTGAGGCCGGCCACGGCAAGCCTGGGTGCCCGGCCAAGCAAAGAAGACAATGAGTCATGAGAAATCTGAATCGTCTCGAGCACCCCCTCCAGGGTAACAGCGTCCAGTGCCTGACGCAAAGACATGTGAATACTGACTAGCACGGTACGCAACTCATCATTGGCCAACATCATGCGAACCGGCAGTTCTGCGACCGGGCAGCCTAAAAAAGCGGCCGCCTGAGCCTGCAACAGCTCAGTGTGACCGGCAAATTGGTCATAGGGCGCACCCCCGGCAGCCAGGGCCTCCTTGTTCAGAGGCGCCGTCACCAACGCGGCAATTTCACCGCGCAGGGCCGCCTGAGCAGCCCAGACCACACAGTCACCTGCGAATTTACCCGCCTGACCACTGATTTCACCATACGGGGCAAGGGTTTTCAGCTCCTTTATTTGTAGTACAGGCAAGCAGTTCGGCCCCAGCGCTAAGGCTTCATCGGGTGTTTGAATAAGTGCCACAGGCAAGCTTGCATATTCGCCACCAGAGATCAGATGCGCTGCCCGCAGGATGGTTTTGAGATCACCCACAACAAAACAACCCTGCGTGACTTCGGGCGATTGGCGAAAGGCCTGAACGATGATCTCAGGCCCGATGCCGGCCGCATCTCCCATGGTGATGGCGATAGTCTGTGTCATGTGCTGCAAGGTCCCAGATTCAATCGGATTTATCAGGCTGGATTGTCAATATCGATGAATTCATGATCCAGCCCCAATTGGGATGCGACAGCAGAAGCCACGGCAGGAGCGCCATAGCGTTCACTGGCATGATGACCACAGGCAATAAAGCACACCCCAGTTTCGCGCGCGAGATGGGTCTGAGGCTCTGAAATCTCCCCGGTAATGAACACATCGGCACCGGCAGCAATGGCGGGTTCAAAGTAATTTTGTGCACCGCCCGTGCACCATGCTATATTTTTAATAGCTTTATTTCCTGATCCGACAAGGATTACAGGTCGCTTTGTTATCGCCTCGATCTGCACAGCGAGTTGCTGGGCATTGCCAGGTAAGGCGATACTGCCTTGTGGACCGGTTGTACCCATACAGCCAAGGTCCTGTTCGCCGAACCGGCTGTTGATCTGTAAACCCAACTTCAATCCCAACTGAGCGTTGTTACCCAATTCTGGGTGCGCATCCAGCGGTAAATGGTAGGCATACAGATTGACATTGTGCGCCAGCAACAAAGCCAATCGCTGTCTCATCCAGCCCACCACACGGCCATCCTGGCCACGCCAGAAGAGTCCGTGGTGGACCAAAATAGCGTCGGCGCGCGCAGCAATGGCAGCTTCAATCAGGGCCAAGCTGGCAGTCACGCCAGAGACCAACTTGCGTAACTCCAGGCACCCCTCAACCTGCAAGCCGTTGGGCCCATAGTCTTTAAAGCGCTCCGGGGCAAGAAGTTCGTTCAGCGATCGCGTCAATTCCATCCGGTTTGTCATAGTCCTTATTCTCGGACAGTTTGTCAGTTCAATCGCTGGCTGGCTTGCCTGGTGGCTTATCGACCACCAAGCTGCAATCACAGCCCTGCCCTGAAGCAATCCAGCGTTCGGCCAAGCGCCGCAAAACGGAGGCGATGGTCCGCGCGACAAACGGCTTGGCTCGGCCCAAGCGGGCTGGAAGCGCGGCCGTGGTTACAGAAAGTGGATCCGTCATTGCACCACAGCGGTACATCTGTAAAGCTGGCTCCCACCTTAACGCGTCACATACCCCGTGACGCCGGCGGGATATCAGAACACCCAAAGGGCATGGCGCCACCAAGCAACACACGCCACAGCCGTTACAAGGCTCGCCCAAGGCCGGTTTTGCGGCGGCCAAAGGCTCGATATGAATGGTTTTGAAAGGTAAGACCATGAATTCTTCGATCATCCCACGGCGGACCCTACAATTTCGTCCATGAAACGAACCTGGTTACTGTTCTCCCAAGTTGTCACTGTATTGCTGGCCAGCTATTTTGTTGTGGCTACGCTCAAGCCGGCTTGGGTCGGGAAAAGCTCAGTGAC
>JBILKC010000297.1:0-3453 GCA_044376885.1 Hylemonella sp.
CATCGACAACCGGCGCGCTGCGCTGGTCAGCACGCTGGTGGCGGTTCGCTCTGCCGAAGACCCCGAACCGCTGGTGGCGGTTGGGCGGGTGGTGGGTGAGATTACCCGTGAGCCCCTGGGCAGCCATGGTTTTGGTTTTGACCCGGTGATGCTGATCCCCAAGTTCGGCAAAACCTTTGCGCAACTGCCGGTTGAGGTGAAGAACGCCAATAGCCACCGCGGCCAGTCTGCGGCAGCCATGGTCGAATTGATCCGCGAACGCTGGCTGGCGAATTAGTGGCCTGACGTGACCGACATCACCCATTACCTGCGTCCGGGCACCCTGCAACTCTCAGGCCTGCCTCCGCTGTCCTTGTATGTGCATTTGCCGTGGTGCATCAGAAAGTGCCCCTACTGCGATTTCAATTCCCACGAGATGCGCGAGCGCGAAATGCCCGAGCAACGTTACCTGGATGCACTGGTGCTGGACCTGGAGTCGGCCCTGCCCCTGGTGTGGGGCCGCACGGTGCACAGCATTTTTATCGGCGGGGGAACGCCCAGCCTGTTTTCACCGCCAGGCATAGACCGCTTGTTGGGCGATATCCGGGCGCGGCTGCGGCTGTCGGCTGATTGCGAGGTGACGCTGGAAGCCAACCCCGGAACCTTTGAGAAAGACCGCTTTCGCGCCTTTCGCAGTGCCGGTGTGACACGCCTGTCGGTGGGGGTGCAGAGCTTCAATGATGATGCGCTCAAGCAGTTGGGCCGGGTGCATGACCGGGCCCAGGCCATTGCAGCCGTGCACGAGGCTGCCCAAGCCTTTGACACCTTCAATCTGGATCTGATGTATGCGCTGCCCGGTCAGGACATGGCCGCCTTGGACCAGGACCTGGCACAGGCCCTTGCGCTGGAGCCGCCCCATCTGTCGATTTACCACCTCACCCTTGAGCCCAATACCTACTTTGCCAAGTTTCCACCGGAGATTCCGCATGAGGATCTGGCGTATGACATGCTCGACCGCATCACCGAAGTGACGCAAGCCCGGGGCTTGCAGCGCTACGAGGTCTCGGCCTATGCCCGCGCGGGCCACGCCTGCTGGCATAACCAGAACTACTGGCAGTTTGGCGATTACCTGGGCATAGGCGCGGGTGCCCACAGCAAGCTGAGTTTTGCGCATCGGGTGGTTCGTCAGGTGCGCGTGCGTGAGCCCCAGCTGTATATGAGTAAAGCGCAAGCTGGCCAGGCGATTGCGCAGGAGACCGAGGTGAGCCGCGCTGACTTGCCATTTGAGTTCATGCTCAACGCCTTGCGGCTGCGGGAAGGTTTCAAACTGGCTGATTTCCTGGACCGAACCGGCTTGCCCCTGAGCGCGATTGCCCAGGGGCTTGAGGAGGCCCAGCGCAAGGGTCTGATTGAGCGGGATTTGCAGACGGTTAAGCCAACACCAAGGGGCTTTGATTTTTTGAGTGATTTGCAGGCGATCTTTCTGGCTGACGGCAAAGCCTGAACTCCCGCTAAGATGTGAGCGGCGACTGCACCATGGACGCCGGTGCAAGGCGAGGAGGACTTATGTTTTCAATTTACGGCGAGTCTGGCCGCGTCTTCAAAGGCGCGATGGATGAACTTCGTCGGGTTCAGACCGTCAAGGCTGTGCAAGCGATCAAAGGCGCTGAGTTTGCAGAGCTGTTGCGCAACGATATGGCCTTGCACAATCCGGCCGAGCCTCCGGTGGCCCATCTGCCTCAGGCCCCTGTCGGGCGCGAAGCGGTGACGGCTTATGCCCAAGCCAGTGCCGCGCACATGCCGCGCCATGCCCTGAGCCGTGTGGACGACATCATGAGCCGCGCGGTGGTCACGGTACCGCTGACCATGAGGGTTCTTGAGGCCTGGCAAATGCTGACCCACCGTGACCTGGGTCAGGCCCCGGTGGTGGACAACAACGGCTTTCTGGTGGGCTTGTTGACCCGTGCCGAACTGGTGCAGCCTGAACGCTTGCCATTACCCGGCACCAAGCCATTGGTCTGGCAGGCGCTGCTGGCCCAGCCGGTGTCATCCATCATGCGCACGCCTGTGGCGGCCGTGCACAGCGATGCAGACATTCGCCAGGTCGCTCAGATCCTGATTGATAACCGGCTGCCTGGCTTGCCGGTGGTCTTGGAAGACGGTGCCGTGGTGGGTTTTGTCTCGCGCACCGATATCTTGCGTGCCGTGGTGCACGACCCGCCGCTGGATTTGTGGAGTTGATGTGCTCTGGGCTGAAGAGGATGCCGGGCTGTGCCTGATCACGGCTGTGCATAGAGCAAGGCAAACCACTGGCGTGGATCGGTCCAGACTTTGGTGTTGGGAAAACCGGCTGCCTGCAACAGGGTTTTGAACGCTTCCAGGGGGTATTTGTAGCTGTTCTCGGTATGAATGCACTGACCCGCAGCAAAGCGGCGCTCACCCCCGGTCCAGTGCACCACGGTGTCAACGCGGGCTTGCAGATGCATTTCAATGCGGGATTCGACCGGGTTGAAAAATGACAGGTGCTGCCACTGGCTCAGGTCAAAATCGCTGCCGATCAGCTGGTTGACATGACTCAGGATGTTGAGATTGAAGGCCGCTGTGACACCCGCTGCATCGTTGTAGGCCGGCTCCAGAACCGCCAGGTCTTTGGGCAGATCAATGCCAATGAGCAAAGCGCCATCGTGGTCTATCAAGCGGCGCATGCGCTGCAGCAGACCCAGTACCTGCTGCCGGTCAAAGTTGCCGATGGATGAGCCGGGGTAGAACAACAGTCTGTGATCGCGTGCAATATCTGCCGGCAGGTTGATGTCGTGGCTCAGGTCGGCAGCAACAGCGCGCACCTCCATGGCCGGAAATTGCTGTTGCAGGGTCTGAATCGACGTTTGCAGATACTCGGCAGAGATATCCACCCCGATAAAGCGTTGCGGCGCGATGCAATGGCTCAGCAGCATGGCCTTGGTGCAGTTGCCCGCGCCCAGCTCGATCAGGGTTCGCCCGCTGCCAACTGTGGTTGCGATGTCTTGCGCGTGCGCCTGCATCAGGCTGATCTCGGTACGGGTGGGGTAGTACTCCGGCAGCCGGGTGATGGCATCGAACAGCGCTGAACCCCGGGCGTCGTAAAAATACTTGGGTGATATGGCTGCGTTGGGAGCCGTGAGCCCGGCAATGATGTCCGGCATGTCGTGGGTGGTCATGCGGCAAGTGTAGTCAAGCGCTGATGTCAGCCGCCAGGAGAAACACCAATGTTGCATTTCGCCTTGAAAAAGCAACATATGTGTTACATTTCAGGCCGTGAACTCGAAACAGTTGAAGAAGTGGCTAGAGCAACAAGGCGCAACCTTTGTTCAAGGTAAAGGATCGCATCTGAACGTATTCTTGAATGGCAAAAAATCAGTCCTTCCCATGCACGGAACGCAGGAACTTGGCAAAGGACTGCAAGCCGCAATTAAACGCCAACTTGGTTTGAAATGA
>JBILKC010000298.1:0-3447 GCA_044376885.1 Hylemonella sp.
GTAAGCAGAGGGATGGTAGTAAATACATGCGCTCATCCCTTTATTCTGTCACCAATGATTCCGAAATCTATGCAGATGCCAACACTGTGTAGTAGCGCACAGAAGAGCCAGCACTAACCAAGCACGTTGGTTTCCTTTCTTCGGAGTTCTGATGAACCTGAATCCCGTGCTCAGACTCGAGCGTGTTGGCCGCGCTGCCCAGGTTATGTGGGAACAGGTCCTTGCATTGCTCAGCTTTGTCGGAGAAATCACACTGGCGATGCTAGCTGGATGCGGTGCCCATCGTCGGCCTGCTGTCGTTTCTGTTGGGCATTGTGGTGGCCTGCCAGGGCGCGGACCAACTGCGCCAGTACGGTGCCAACATATTGAGAAGACGCGCCGAGTATTGGCGTGGCGGGAATAGCACGGTGAGGCCGTCTCTGCCAGCGAATCGCCTCAAGGTGGCGTGGCCGCAGCGAACCAGTCGGTACAAGCGGTGTTGAACGAGCTGGCGCAATTTGTAGCAGGACAGCTTAGGTGACACCATGAGAACGCCCACCGAGATTTGGTCTCTCGCCGATGTCGCTTCAGGCTGGTTACGATGACGCTCATGCGCCAGATTTTGCGACCTGCTTTACAAGCTGAACTAGATGCAGATCTTCAATTTTCCGCCAGGAAGGCTTCCAACGCATCTATCGACAATGGCCGGCTGTAGAGGTAGCCCTGAAACCCGCCACAACCCAGTTGCTCAAAAAACCGGTGCTGGTCTTGCGTTTCAATCCCTTCAGCGGTGACTAGCATGCCAAGACCTTCTCCCATTGCCACAATAGCGCGAGCAATCACTTCGTCATTTCGCGAGCCAGGGATATTACGCACAAACGATTTATCGATTTTGATCTGATCTAGCGGCAATTGGGTGAGATAGGACAACGAGGAGTAGCCGGTTCCAAAGTCGTCAATCGAAAATTGCACCCCAGCCTCTTTGAGTGACTGCATTTTCAGGATGGTTGTTTCAATGTCTTCAACCAACATGCTCTCGGTCAGCTCCAACATCAGTAGCGCAGGATTGGCTTTGCTTGATGCCAGCGCACTTAGCACCCGCTGCGGAAAGTCGATTTGTTGAAACTGTTTAGCACTGACGTTCACAGATATCTGCAAATGACGCGCCCAAGGTATAGCTTCCCACTGCCTGATTTGCGCACACGCCGTTTCCAGAACCCATTGGCCGATGGACAAAATAAGTCCCGACTCTTCGGCCATCGTAATGAAGTCTGTCGGCATGACGATGCCCCTCTGAGGGTGATTCCAGCGTAAGAGACCTTCCACGCCGGCAGGCATTCCAGCAGCGTCAAGTTGGGGTTGATAGTACAACTGCAGTTCTTGCTTTTCCACGGCACTGCTCAGGTCTTGCTCTAGCAACCTGTTTTCTTCGAGCGCCTCCTGCATGGCTGGATCAAAAAACCGTAGCTTGTCCCGGCCCGAATCTTTGGCCTGGTAGAGCGCCAGGTCGGCATACTTGAAAAGTTCTTCCATGGAGTCACTGCCATCAAACAGGCAGACACCGATACTGGCCTTGCAAACGTACGCCCGATCATTCAAAAGTATTGGCGCAGCCAGATCGGCCCGCAGTTTCTCACCCACCTGGCCGGCTAGGACAGAAGCTTCCGTAGCAGTTTGGGCAAGCCCTTCAATAGCCACGATGAACTCATCGCCGCCCTGACGAGAAACCGTATCCGCTTCCCTGATGCGGTGGCCCAAGCGCCTGGCAACCTCGACCAGCAGCACATCTCCGGCATGGTGGCCCAGCGTGTCGTTGACTTCCTTGAAGTTGTCCAGATCGATGAAGAAAAGGGCGCCGTAAAGGCCGCTCCTTTCAGCAGAGACAATAGCCTGTCGCAGTCGGTCCTGAAGGAGCCGGCGATTGGGCAGGCGCGTGAGCGGGTCATAAAATGCCAGCCGGTTGATTTCGGCCAGCGCTTCCTTGCGTTCGGTGATGTCGCGAGCAATCCCAATCACGCCGATCAGTGATTGTGATTCGCTGTACATGGGTGTATGAACAATCTCAAGGCAGGCAAGCCTTCCATCCTCTGCAAAGTGAAGCCATTGCTCACTGCGCACCTGCTTGCCAGAAGTCATGGCCCTGAGGTCATCCTGTGCTAACTTTTCGACAGTCTCGTCATTGAGAAAGTCAGCGTCACGCTTCCCTATGATCAGCGCTTCGGGGGCTCCAAACAAGCGCTCCACCATATGATTACAACTGAGGTAAGCGCCTTCTTTGCTTTTGAGCCAAACCAGATCGTCAATCGATCTGAACAGCGTCTTTAGTCTGTTTTCGTAGGAAGACTTCTGGCGCTGGTACAAATCCTGCATTTCTTCAGAGGTCAGAATCAGTGAGCGTTCGAGAGTGTAGCGGTCCTGGTCGGAGTCGGCATAGGTCTGATGGACGAGATCAAGGAAGCGCCTCCAGGTATCGAGGTCAGGCGCGGTTTGGGCCTGGGCGCGGACCTTGCGCAGCTGCCTCGCCAACACGCGATGAAGGTCATCAGCCATCTAAGCGCTGCTTTCCCAAAACGAGGTGAGCGTCATGGTCTGGTTGTGCAAATCGCAGCGCCCGCTGGACAGGGGTGAAATCTCGCCATACGAATAAAAACCGATCAGCAGGGAGTTGGTAGGCAAACCCTCCGTCACCGCCTCAATTTCTTCTTCGGTGCGTTGCGAGAGCACCAGGCGTCGCCCGACGCAGCTGATGGCAAAACTGATCATCTGTTCGTTCTGCGATCCTCTGGCCAGAATGCTTTCGGCTGCAATCCGCGAGCCCTCGATCAGGCGTTCAAAGTTGGCACGCATCAAGTAAACCGAAGCACCTTGCGGGATATCACCTGCAAAGCGGATCGAATTGTCCGCCTCAGAGACAGCGAGAATCGTGCGCACCGTCAATCCGTCTTCTTCAACCGGATTGCGAATTGCCAATGGAAATAACAAGCCAGATGCAGGCAACTGGGAAGCCCGATCACCCAGATACTTCTTGTAAAGAGAAAGTGCCGGTTGACCGTCCAACTCGAAAAGAATATTGCCTTGTGAACGCGTCACTTCGCGTTCCGGGCCGAAGATGTCCCAACCTCCCTGAGAACCAAAAGACACTTCCACGTACTCTCCATACAGTCCCACCGCAACTGCGTGGTGCGCGGTACAAACTTTGTCTACAATGACCCAAGTCTGCTGGAATTTGTCGCCATCTCCGGCAAGGCCCCCGGTAACGACGACCTCCTTGCGCAGGTAGTTCGCCAGCCCCTTGGACAACTCCGAGCCATTGACGGACAGGCCATCTGTCAATACAAAAACGGCTTTAAGGTCTGGCGCATCGAGCGCCTTGGCCAGATGGGTGCCAGCCTCCAGGGAGGCCTCAGGGGAATGGATTTCTTTGCTGGCTAAGCGCAAAGTGGTCCGGTAGAACTGCAGCACCGCAAC
>JBILKC010000299.1:0-3442 GCA_044376885.1 Hylemonella sp.
CCATGGCCGATGCTTCACATTCATTTCAGTTGCCTCGCGAATCGGCGCAAGCCCTGGTTGATGGCCACTCTGCTGCAAAAGCTTTGATTGCAGGCTCGCTGGAACGTACCGACACCACTTTGGCGCTCATGCATGAATTGATAGACGTTGAACGAATGCTGGCGGTTGACACCGAAGTGCCTGGCATTCTGAAGGCCTTGGACGGTGGTTACATTCGCCCGGCCCCTGGGGGTGACATCATGCGCACGCCAGCTGTTTTACCTACGGGGCGCAATATTCATGGTTTTGACCCATTCAGGATTCCGAGCGCTTTTGCCGTGAAAGATGGTGCTGCTCAAGCCAAGCGTTTGCTTGACCGCTACCTTCAGGACGGCAACCCGCTGCCCGAATCCATTGCCATGGTTTTATGGGGCAGCGATAACCTGAAAAACGAAGGTTCGCCGATTGCCCAGTGTTTGGCACTGATGGGGGCACTCCCCCGCTTTGACAGCTACGGCCGTATTGCCGGCGCTACCTTGATTCCCTTGGCTGAATTGGGTCGACCACGAATTGACGTGGTCATCACCCTGTCCGGCATTTTCCGTGACTTGATGCCTTTGCAGATCAAGCTGTTGGCAGAAGCTGCATTTTTGGCTGCATCTGCAGATGAACCTTTAGATCAGAACTGGATTCGTAAACATTCACTTGACTATCAGAAAGAACACGGCTGTACGCTTGAAATTGCGTCCTTGCGCGTCTATGGCAACGCAGAGGGCGCTTACGGCGCCAACGTGAACAATCTGGTTGAAAGCAGCCGCTGGAGCGAAGAGGGCGAGCTGGCTGAAACCTACACACGTCGCAAAGGCTTTGCTTATGGACGTACTGGTCGCGCTTTTCAGCAAACCGCCTTGCTCAAAAGCGTGCTCTGTGATGTGCAGCTGACCTACCAGAACCTGGACTCCGTAGAGCTTGGCGTCACCACGGTTGACAACTACTTTGATACCCTCGGTGGAATTACCCAGGCCGTCAAGGTTGCCAAAGGTGGTGTCACACCGCCGGTCTACATTGGCGACCAGACCAAGGGTGATGGTGCAGTCCGCTCGCTCAATGAACAAGTTGCGCTGGAAACCCGTACCCGCATGCTCAATCCCAAATGGTACGAGGGCATGTTGGAGCACGGCTATGAAGGCGTTCGCCAAATTGAAGTGCATGTCACCAATACCATGGGCTGGTCGGCGACGACAGGTCAGGTTCAGCCCTGGGTATACGAACAACTCACACAGGCCTTTATGCTTGACCCGGAGATGCGCGAGCGTTTGGCCAGGTTGAATCCAACAGCATCTGCACGGGTTGCAAACCGCCTGCTTGAAGCGTCCGAGCGTGACTACTGGAAACCATCTCCTGAAGTATTGCAAGCCCTCAAGAACGCCAGCGAAGATCTTGAGGATCGCCTTGAAGGCATTTATGAAAGTACACCTGCATGACCACCACCACAGTCGCTTTTCCTGACATCAAACGTCCTGGCGTTCGTACCAAGCTACAGCTTGACGGCGAGGGCAGCGTTCAGGTTGAGCTCGACCCCAATCTTAAAATTGGCAACGCAAAAGTGTTTGCAATTTATGGCAAGGGCGGTATCGGCAAGAGCACCACCTCTAGCAATCTGTCAGCTGCTTTCTCCAAGCTGGGCAAGCGGGTACTGCAGATCGGTTGTGACCCCAAGCATGACTCTACTTTCACCTTAACCAAAAAAATGCTGCCTACGGTCATCGACGTGCTGGAAACCGTTGACTTTCATGCAGAAGAGTTGCGGGTCGAGGACTTCGTCTTTCCCGGTTACAACGGTGTCATGTGCGTTGAGGCCGGTGGTCCGCCTGCCGGTACCGGCTGCGGAGGTTATGTAGTGGGACAAACCGTCAAGTTACTTAAAGAACATCACTTACTGGAAGACACAGACGTGGTGATTTTTGATGTGTTGGGCGATGTGGTGTGCGGTGGCTTTGCAGCCCCTTTACAGCACGCAGACCGCGCCCTGATCGTCACTGCCAATGACTTTGATTCCATTTTTGCAATGAACCGCATCGTCCAGGCCATTGGCGCAAAAGCAAAAAACTACAACGTTCGCCTGGGTGGTGTCATCGCCAATCGCAGCGCTGCAACCGACCAGATTGACAAATACAACGAGAAAATCGGCCTCAAGCTGGCAGCACACTTCCCTGATCTGGATGTGATTCGCCGCAGCCGCCTGAAAAAGTGCACCCTCTTCGAAATGGAGCACTCACCGGAACTCGAAGCGGTTCAAAAGGAATACATGCGTCTGGCAGCTGCTTTGTGGCTGGGTACAGACCCTTTAAGTGCGGTTCCCATGAAGGACCGTGATATTTTTGACCTCCTTGGATTTGATTGAGCGCCTGTCCCCATGTACACCGACACTTACGCCCAACGACGAAGTCAGATCGAGAACTACTTTGACCGCACTGCAGTTCAAGCCTGGGAGCGGCTGACTTCGGACGCACCCGTTGGAAGAATACGTACGACTGTGCGGGCCGGTCGCGACAAAATGCGTGCCAAGCTGCTCTCGTGGTTGCCTGAAGATTTGCATGGCAAACGCATTCTTGATGCCGGCTGCGGTACTGGCGCTCTGGCGGTTGAGGCGGCAAGCCGTGGAGCCGAAGTGGTTGCCATAGACCTTTCAGCGACTCTGGTTAACCTGGCGCGTGAGCGCATGCCCACTTCCCTGAAGGGCTCCATTGATTTCCGCAGTGGTGACATGCTCGATCCCGGCCTGGGGTTTTTCGACCATGTGGCTGCCATGGACTCCGTCATTCACTACCGAACCGAAGATGCCGTAGACGCCTTATCCCAGTTGGCAACCAGAACCTCGGGCTCCATCGTCTTCACTTATGCGCCACGCACCCCGTTACTTGCGGCCATGATTTCTCTGGGTCGGCTGTTTCCCAGTAGTGACAAAGCGCCCTGGCTGGAGCCTATGGCGAAGGAGAAATTGCTGCGAATGATGAAAAACGATGAAGTTTTAAGCAGCTGGGAATTAGGCCGCACAGAACGTGTCTCCAGCGGTTTTTACAAGTCTCAGGCTATGGAGTGGACCAAGCTGTGAAGATCCCAAGCTTCCAAAAAGTTATTCGCAACGTGCCGATTCACTATCTGCCATTTGCGGATGCGGCAAGTCCCGGGTTTCCCCTTTCACAAATCCTACGTTTGTCGCTGTTTCAGGTCACGGTGGGCATGTCGGCAGCGCTGATGGTCGGCACCCTGAACCGGGTGATGATTGTTGAGTTGGGTGTTCAGGCCTGGCTGGTGGCCTTGATGGTGGCTATTCCGTTGTTGGTCGCACCCCTGCGGGCTTTTACTGGTTTTAAATCTGACGTTCACAGGTCAGCCTTTGGCTGGCGGCGCGTACCTTTTATCTGGTCCGGAACCATGTTTCAGTTTGCAGGGTTGTCCT
>JBILKC010000300.1:0-3441 GCA_044376885.1 Hylemonella sp.
CCGGTGGAACACCGCTACCGCCCGTTTGAAGAGAGCCGCGAGTACGACCTCAACCATGCCATTGCCGATGGCGTGGACGAGCTGTGGCGCGACCCGCACAACGGCGGCGATATTCTGGTCTTCCTGACCGGTGAGCGTGAAATCCGTGAGGCGGCGGACCATTTGCGCAAGCACCTGAGCCACCAGCCCCTCATGCGCAGCGCTGAGGTGCTGCCCTTGTTTGCAAGGCTCAGTCCGGCCGAGCAGGATCGAATTTTCGAGAACCCGAATCAACGGGGTGGGGGGCGGCGCGTGGTACTGGCCACCAATGTGGCTGAAACCTCGCTCACCGTTCCAGGTATCCGATACGTCATAGATGCAGGTATGGCGAGGGTTAAGCGCTACAGTTTTAGAAGCAAGGTGGAGCAGCTGCTGGTCGAGGCTATCAGCCAGAGCTCTGCCAACCAACGCTCCGGGCGTTGCGGCCGGGTGGCCAACGGCATTTGCATACGTCTGTATGACAAGCAGGATTTTGACGGCCGTGACCGTTTTACCGACCCCGAAATTCTGCGCAGCTCGCTGGCAGGCGTGATCTTGCGCATGAAGTCCTTGCACCTGGGGCAGGTGGAGGATTTCCCGTTTTTGAAGCGGCCCAGCGGACGCGCCATTGCAGACGGTTACCAGCTGCTCAATGAGCTCGGCGCGGTAGACGATGCCAATGAGCTCACCCCCTTGGGCCTTGAGTTGTCCAGATTGCCGCTGGATCCGCGCGTGGGGCGCATGCTGCTCGAAGCCCGCGGGCGCGGGGCGCTGGACGAAGCGCTGGTGATTGCGTCCGCGCTGAGCGTGCAGGATGTTCGTGACCGCCCCATGGAGGCGCAGCAACAGGCGGACGCAGCGCACAAAAAGTTTGAAGACGAGAAAAGCGAGTTTGTGGGTTATCTCAAGCTGTGGAAGTGGATTCACGATGCTCGCGGCGGAGCCTCCCCAACGCAAGCCCAAAACCCGCCGCACACGCAAACGCATACGCAAACGCACAAGCTCAGTAACCGCCAATACGAGCAGTTGCTGCGCCAGAACTTCGTCAATATCCGACGAGTACGTGAGTGGAAAGACATTTACTCGCAGTTGCATACGGTGGTGGCTGAGCACAAGTGGCGCATGAATACGGTGCCGGCCACTTACGAGCAGTTGCACCTGTCCATGTTGTCCGGCCTGCTGGGCAATATCGGCTGCAAGCTCGATGAGGGGCAAACGGACAGGCAAAGCGGACAATACCTGGGCCCGCGCAGCATCAAGTTTTTTGCCCACCCCGGCGCGCACCTGACCAAAAAGCCAGGCAAATGGATTGTGGCGGCCGAATTGGTGGAAACCACGCGCCTGTTCGGGCGCGGCATTGCCAACATCGATCCGCAATGGCTGGAGCAGGTGGGCGGGCACTTGCTGAAAAAGCAGCTGCTGGATCCGCACTGGGAGAAAAAATCCGCCGAGGTCATGGCGCTGGAGCGGGCCACGCTCTATGGCCTTGTGGTCTACAGCGGCAGACGCGTGAATTACAGCCGCGTGGACATGGCCGGTGCCCGTGAAATTTTTATCCGTGAGGCGCTGGTCAATGGGGAGTGGGAAACCCCTTTGCCTTTTTTGGCCGCCAACCTGAAGTTGATCCAACTGGTGCAAGACCTGGAGCATAAAGCCCGCCGCCAGGATGTACTGGTCGATGACGAGCTGATCTACGCCTTTTACGACCAGCAATTGCCCGCCGACGTGTGCAGCGGCTACAGCCTGGAGCGCTGGTACCGGGAAGAATCCAAAAAGCCACAGTACACCGCGCCCGACCGTCACAACAGCCGCTTGTTGCACCTGACGCGCGAAGAGCTGATGCGCCATGAGGCAGCAGGCATCACCACCGCCTCCTTTCCCAAGACCATCCGTCTGGGTGGCGTTGACTGTGCCGCCACTTATCTGCACGAACCCGGCGATGCACGCGATGGCCTGACGGTGACCGTGCCACTGTTTGTGCTCAACCAGGTCAACGAGGAGCGCTGCGAGTGGCTGGTGCCGGGCATGCTGCGCGAAAAAATTCAGGCGCTGATCAAGACGCTGCACCAACGCCCCCGCTCGCGGCTGGTCCCGTTGCCCGATACGGCCACAAAATTCGCCCAGGTGCTCACTGCGCCCGAGACATTTGGTGCGGGCAACCTGGTTGATGCCGTGCTCAAGCTTGCCAAAGAGGCCACCAGCCTGGACATTGCCCGGGCCGACATCAAGGTGGACATGCTCAGCCCCCACTTCTTCATGAACTTTCGGGTGATTGATGAGCACGGTCGCCAATTGGGACAGGGGCGTCATCTGGGAGCGCTCAAGGCCGAATGGGGCAAGTTGGCACGTGGCGCATTTCAGGCACTGGCGACACTTAAATTAGCCCGGACAGAAACAGCGATCGCACCGGACAACGAGGTTCCAGCTGCCATAAGTGCAGGGCGTTCTGGCCAGGACAAGGAGGCGCCCGCCCAGCGGGTGAGTTCACCAGGCATGCCCGATGGCCGCCATACCGCCTGGACGTTTGGTGATCTGCCCGAGCTGCTGGAAATCCAGCGGCCCCAAAGTGCTGGCGGACAGACCCTGATCGGATTTCCGGCCCTGATCGATGGCGGCGATGCAGTGACCGTTGAGGTGTTTGACGAGCCCGAGCTGGCCGCAGCCAAACACCGTGCCGGTCTGCGCCGCTTGTTTGCCTTGCAGATCAAAGATGCGCTCAAGTATCTGGAGAAGAACATTCCCGATCTTCAAAAGATGGCCGTGAGTTTCATGCAAGTGGGCAAGTTCGAAGGTGCTGAAAAATCAGCTGCCGCCAATGGGGCGGGCGGTACTCTGGAAGAGCTGCGTGAACAGATCATTGCCGTGGCGCTGGACCGGGCTTTCCTGCTCGAACCTTTGCCTGGTGATGCGATGGCCTTCAAGCGCCGCCTGGATGAAGGACGTGGTCGTTTGACGCTGATCGCCAATGAAGTGGCCCGCATGGCTTCGGTCATATTGCTGGAATACGCGGTGGCAGCACGCAAGATCAAGGACACCAAGAACGCACCCGACGCTACAGCCGACTGCATTCAACAATTACAGCGCCTCATTCCCAAACGGTTTTTGCAAACCACGCCCTGGGAGCGCTTGCAGCACCTGGCCCGTTACCTCAAGGCCATCACCCTGCGGCTGGACAAATACCGCGCAGACCCTGCGCGGGATGCCGCCCGACTGGCCGAACTGCGTCCGCAGGACCAGCGCTATTGGCGCTTGGTGGCCGAGCGCAAGGGCGCAGTGGATGAGCGCATGGCTGAATTTCGCTGGCTGCTGGAAGAACTGCGCGTGAGCTTTTTTGCCCAGGAGCTGAAAACGCCGCAGCCTATCAGCATCAAACGGCTGGAGAAAGCTTGGGCTCAGCTCCAGACCTGAGCTTAGGCTGGCAAT
>JBILKC010000054.1:0-11369 GCA_044376885.1 Hylemonella sp.
TTCATTCTTGGCGCCGTTGTCGCCTACGAGCTTGGAACAGGTTTTGTGCCCATCCGTAAAAAGGGCAAGCTTCCATTCACAACCATCGTTGAAACCTACGAACTGGAGTACGGCTGTGCCTCGGTTGAGTTGCATACAGACGCGATCAGGCCGGGCAGTCGAGTTTTGCTGATTGATGACCTGATTGCTACCGGGGGGACGATGATGGCCGGAAAGAAGCTGATTGAAAAGCTAGGTGGTGTAATTGTTGAGGTTGCCGCAATAATTGATCTGCCCGATCTCGGCGGATCAAAGGTGCTTAAGCAAAGCGGGCTGTCACTTTTTACCTTGACGGAGTTTTCGGGGCATTAGCGCTTTCACAAAATTTTGATGGCTAAAAGGCCGCCCACGCCTACATCATATCCCTACTTGCCAATGCAAAACTTTGAAAAGATAACCCCCAGAAGGTCATCTGCATTGAATTCACCCGTAATTTGATTCAACGCGTTTTGAGCCAACCTGAGCTCTTCTGCCAGAACCTCCAGGGACTTAGCCTGTTCTCGGAGGTGCGACGCGGCATTAACCAGATGCGCATCGACCTGAGTCAACGCCTCTACGTGTCTGGCTCTGGCGATAAACACACCCTCTGGCACAGTTTGCCAGCCAACAATATCCAGTAGCTTCTTCCTCAGTGCATCAACCCCTTTACCTGTTTTTGCGGACAAAGCAAGCTGGCCATCCGGTGGCTGCAATGCACGTGCATCCTCTTTATTCCATACATTCAAGACCGGGATACGCATCGAGAGTCGTTCCATGAGACTGGTTCTGATGATCTCATCTGCTTTACCGTAATCCTCAAGATCCATGCGTGTCAAATCATGCAAAAACAAGACAACGTCCGCCGAGTCAATTTCTTGCCAGCTTTTCTCAATTCCAATTTGCTCAACTGGATCCAAGCTATCCCGCAGACCCGCTGTGTCTATGACATGAACGGGTATCCCTTCAATCTGTATCGTTTGCTGAATTTTGTCACGGGTGGTTCCCTCAAAGGGGGTCACAATTGCTAATTCCATACCGGCTAAGGCATTGAGCAATGAGCTTTTGCCCGCATTGGGTTGGCCCGCAATAACCACCTTGATTCCATCGCGCATCAATACGCCCTGATGCGTCTGTTTTCTAACGCGCTGCATCCTTTGTTGCAGTTTCAGCAACTTGGACTTGGCGTCTGCTTTTTCCAGGAAGTCAATTTCCTCTTCAGGGAAGTCAAGTGTTGCCTCGATCAGCATCCTCAGCTCTATAAGACCCTCATTTAGAAATCCGATCTCTCGGGAAAACACTCCGCTGAGTGATTTTCCGGCACTGCGCGCTGCAGCCTCCGTACTGGCTTCAATCAGATCTGCAACAGCCTCGGCCTGTGCTAGGTCGAGTTTGCCATTGAGGAAGGCTCTTTGGGTAAATTCCCCGGGTTGGGCAAGCCTCAAATCTTTTAGCCTTCCGGGATTTAGACGCGCGGTTTCGCTAGCAGACTCAAAGCAACGCGACAGGATCAGTTGCAAGACGACAGGCCCCCCGTGTGCCTGAAGCTCCAAAACATCTTCACCGGTAAAGGACCGTGGGGCTGGAAAAAAAATCGCCAGGCATTGGTCTATAGGATCGCCTTTTGAGTCCAGAAAAGGCAAATACGTTGCTTCTCGGGGACGGAGATTGCGACCGCACAAAGACTGGATTAGCGGTTGAAGATCCGCACCGGATATGCGGATGATCCCAATCGCCCCACGACCTGCGGCTGTTGCTATTGCGGCAATGGGATCCGTTGGGTTCAACTGAACTTGGGTAAATTAAACTGGGGTGGCACACCCATTCTTGTGTTAATTAGCCACTGTTGCGCAATCGCCAAAATGTTGTTGGTAAGCCAATACAACACCAAACCGGCAGGAAAAAAGAAAAACATCACGCTAAAGGCAAGAGGCATGATCCACATCAACTTGGCTTGCATCGGGTCAGGTGGCGTTGGATTCAAGGCCGTCTGAAGCATGGTCGAAAGCGTCATCAAAAGCGGCAGGATGAAATACGGATCTGCTTCTGACAAGTCGTTAATCCACAAAACCCAGGGCGCATTTCGTATTTCCACGCTTGACAACAGCACCCAGTAAAGTGCAATAAACACAGGAATTTGAATCATGATCGGCAAGCATCCGCCCATGGGGTTGACTTTCTCTTCCCTGTAAATCTTCATCATTTCCTGTTGCATCTGTTGAGGATTACTTTTTAGCCGTTCGCGCATTTCCATTACTTTCGGGTTGATGGCCTTCATTTTTGCCATACTCGCATAAGCCTTAGCATTCAACCAATAAAACGCGATCTTCAATAAGACTACCAGCGCCACAATCGACCATCCCCAATTGTGCAAAATGGAGTTCAGCTCATCCAGTAACCAGTACAACGGCTTAGCAAGAATCGTAAGCCAGCCATAGTCTTTGACCAGCTCTAGACCAGGTGTCAGTTTTTCGAGTACTTTTTCTTCTTGTGGCCCCACAAACAAGATGGCACTCATCGTTTTCATGCCGGCCGGCTCAATGTCTCCGAGCCCGGTGATGAGCCCAGCTGCATACAAGTTGTTGTCCACCTTACGCATAAAAATATCACGTTTAACACCATCAGCAAGTATCCAGGCACTCGCAAAGTAATGTTGAACCATGGCAACGTAGCCGTTTTCTGCCTGTTTTTCAATATCAAACTTGTTTTTTTCAATGTCAGAAAACTCAACTTTCTGGTATTTTTTCGCCTCTGTATAAACCGCAGGACCTGTGAAGGTCGAATAAAAAGATGACTCTCCGGCTGGTTTGTTGCCATCTCGAACTAACTGAAGGTAGAGCTGCGGAGCAACTGCGACAGCACCAATGTTCTTGACCGTGTGCGTTACTTCCATGCTGTAGCTACCTCGCTTTAAGGTATACGACTTTGTTAGCTGCACACCTCCGAGTTCAGGAGATACAAACGTCACAGTTATTTGGTCCTGACCTTCCTTGAGTTCGAGATCGCCAGGAAGAATGGCCATCCTAGTTTTGTGTGTAGGTAAAGAAAGTCCAGAACTACTTGGGATGAGGCCTGTCTGTGCAACATAGAAGCGCTCCTTGGCTTGGTCTAGGAGGACCATGTTTCTCGTTTTTTCGACAATGTCCTTATGCTTCAAAAACTCCGACTTCAAAAGAGCTCCACCCTCTGGGCTAAAGGTCAACTGGAGAACATCTGTAGTTACAACTGTGTTCTCATTTTTTTGTGCTACCCGCGTCTCATCAGAGGTTGGAGGAACGAAAGAAATGTTGCTGCTGCCCGTGGGGGGTGTCGCAGATACCGGTGGGTTGACTGATGGTGTGATGGCTTCATTGCTGTTCTGACCATCTACTGAGGTCTTCTTTACTACCGGGGCAGGAAAAAAAGTTGCATTTTGACCATTGTGGATTTGCCACTGATCCCAGAGCAAAACCATGGAAAAACCAAAAATAACCCACAAAATGGTTCGGCGTATATCGTTCATGGGTCTTACTTGAAGAAAAAAGCTTTTACTTTATTAAAAAAGGGGGGGGGATTGACTGGTACGGGATCTAAACCGCCAGCACACCAGGGATGGCATCGCGAAAGCCGATGTAACGTCAAGTAGGTTCCTTGAAGGGCGCCATGGCGCTCCAAAGAAATCAGTGAATAGGTTGAGCAGGTGGGTTCAAAGCGACATGAAACTCCCAACCATGGGCGTAGACTCAATCGATATGCCTTCACAACATTAATCAGCAGTTTTTTTAACATACCGGCCATTTACTCAGGTTTAGTCGTTCTTATCAAGCCAAGAAGCTCTTGATAAATAGCAGACTTAAGGGTGACCGAACTGGCACTTAAAAACGCTTTGGGGTCCAGCTTTTTTTTCATGCGCACGACGTGTGCGCAGGCAGGTGCATCTGGATTAAGCTGGTTTGATACGCGATAAATTTGACGTCTTATTGCATTCCGTGTAACCGCTCTTTTCGCCCACTTTTTAGGTAGCAAAGCGCCAACGAGATCTTCGTCGAAACCGGCCAGACTTGATGCCTTTGTGGGCCTTGATTGCCCAAAAAGTTCTTTGAACAATGCTAATTCAACGCGATGAAGCGCAAAATGCTCTGAATTCGCAACAGGGGGGGTTCTCAAGACTGCTTGAAAATGAGCCCTGGATAAGAGATGACGCACAAAGAAGCTCTACCGTTTAGGAGTCCAGCTTTCTGCACCAAAGTGGCGCCTTAAACGGCGAGTCGCTTACGGCCTTTGGCCCTGCGTGCATTGATAACAGCTCTTCCACCACGTGTTTTCATACGCGTGAGAAAACCATGGGTTCTGGCACGTCGCACTTTGGAGGGCTGGTAAGTACGTTTCATTTTTCGAGTCCTTTAATCTGCGATTTTTTGCACCGTCCCGATGAGCGAACAAAGGTGCTCATTCGTAAATGCTGCATGGTGATATCCCTTGACAATCTGGGGAACCGGTGATTATGACAAATTTTCAGTGGTAAAGCAAACAAGCCCTGTTTCCTGCTTCTGTTGAGGTAAGCTAGGGGATTGTTGATGGATTGTGGATAAAAACGTCCATCGCATCATTTTCAAGTTATTAATCCCTTATCTATCCACAGTTGTAAATGTACTGTGGTATGGGGTCCTTATAGGATACAGATGGAACGAGACGGCAGTGCCGGCAACGGCTTATGGACAGCCTGTGTTGAGCAACTAGCACAAGACCTTCCCGAGCAGCAGTTCAACACTTGGATAAAACCGCTCGTAGCTTCAGTTTCCAGCGATCTATCGGTTGTAACGGTATTGGTTGCGAATCGTTTCAAGCTGGATTGGATTCGTGCTCAATACAGCCAGCGCATGATCGCGGTTCTTCACGGTGTTTGTGGGCATCCGGTTGCGCTCGAGTTGGCGTTAAGTCCAAGAACGGCGGCGCTACAAGGGGTCTCAAGGCATCCAACAGAAGAAAGCGCCATCGTACCTAATGCTTACCCTGCGGTTGAGGATTTGTCAGTTGGTATAAACCGCCATCGACTCAATTCATCCTTAACTTTTGAGACTTTGGTAGAGGGCTCGGCTAATCGAATGGCTCGCGCGGCGGCTATGCATGTAGCTGGAACTCCCGGTCAACTCTACAACCCGCTTTTTATTTATGGTGGTGTTGGTTTAGGTAAAACACACCTGATGCATGCCGTTGGGAACCAGCTTTTAGCGGACAGGCCGTTGGCAAAAGTGCTCTATATCCATGCAGAACAATTCGTTTCGGATGTCGTAAAGGCTTATCAGCGAAAGACTTTTGATGAGTTTAAAGAGCGCTATCACTCCCTAGATCTACTATTGATTGATGATGTGCAGTTCTTTGCCAACAAAGAGAGGACCCAAGAAGAGTTTTTTAATGCATTCGAGGCTCTTCTCGCTAAAAAGTCGCACATCATCATGACGAGCGACACCTACCCTAAAGGACTGACGGATATCCATGAGCGTCTTGTTTCACGCTTTGATTCTGGCCTCACGGTCGCTATTGAGCCACCTGAGTTAGAGATGCGCGTAGCTATCTTGATTAACAAAGCACGTGCTGAGGTTGCAGAAATGCCTGAAGAAGTCGCTTTTTTCGTCGCCAAGAATGTTCGATCGAACGTTCGTGAACTTGAAGGTGCACTTAGAAAAATACTGGCTTATTCTCGTTTTAACCACAAGGAAATATCTATCCAGTTGGCCAGGGAAGCGCTACGAGACCTTCTTTCTATTCAAAACCGACAAATATCCGTTGAAAACATTCAGAAAACAGTTGCTGACTACTACAAGATCAAGGTGGCTGATATGTACTCAAAGAAAAGACCGGCAAGCATAGCCAGACCACGACAAATAGCGATGTATCTGGCAAAGGAGCTAACTCAAAAAAGTCTGCCGGAGATTGGTGAGCTTTTTGGCGGGCGTGACCACACCACTGTTTTACATGCTGTTCGCAAGGTAAACGCTGAACGTCAACAATTAACAGAGTTAAATCAACAACTTCATGTTTTGGAACAAACGCTCAAAGGCTGAAACCCAGCGCGTGCTGTATAGCTAACAAGCCTGTTGAAAGAATTCGAATAAGTATCTAGTTATGCACAGGACAAATGGTTTATCAAAGGTTGTTCATTTTTACGCATCAGGAAAAAGTCAGTAGAAAACAGGGTTTCTGGTTTACAAGTCGTTGATAATTAAAGGGAAAAGTAGCTTATCCACAGATTTGCCCTTCTCTTATCTACTACTACTAATTTAAATTAATGAATTTATAGAAGAGGTTGAAATGATTGTTCTGAAGACATCGCAAGACAAAATTCTTAGCATTTTGCAGTCCGTTGCAGGAATTGTTGAGCGCAGACACACCTTACCCATCATGGCCAATGTGCTCATTCGCAAGCAGGAAGGCCATTTGCAGTTCACAACCAGTGATCTTGAAATTCAAATTCGGACAACAGCGGAGTTGGATGGAGATTCCGGAAACTTCACTGCAACGGTTGGAGCACGAAAACTGATAGATATTTTGAGAACGATGGCAAGTGACCAAGTCATAACTTTGGAATCATCCCTTTCAAAACTGGTTCTTAAAGGTGGAAAGAGTCGATTTACCCTTCAGACAATGCCTGCTGAGGACTTTCCTTTGGTTCAGGAGTCGTCAACATTCGGCGCCCGCTTTAGTGTTCCTCAAAAAACATTAAAAGATCTTCTTCGCCAGGTTTCGTTTGCCATGGCTGTCCATGACATCAGGTACTACCTTAACGGGATTTTGTTTGTCGCTGAAGGCAAACAATTAAGCTTGGTTGCAACGGATGGGCATCGCTTGGCTTTTGCCTCTGCGATGTTAGACATTGAGGTCCCACGTCAAGAAGTTATCTTGCCGAGAAAAACTGTAATTGAAATTCAGCGTCTTCTTAGCAATGAAGAAGGTGCCATAGAAATGCAATTCGCCAACAATCAAGCAAAGTTCAGTTTTGACAGCATGGAATTTGTTACCAAACTGGTTGAAGGTAAGTTTCCAGACTACAACCGCGTCATACCTAAAAATCATAAAAATACCATTACCCTTGGTCGTGTCGCTTTGCTCTCGTGTCTTCAGAGAACAGCCATTTTGACCAGCGACAAATTTAAAGGCGTAAGACTTAATATTGATCCAGGAACGCTTCGGGTTGCCTCTAACAATGCAGAACAAGAAGAAGCTGTTGACGAACTCGACATTGATTACGCAGGAGAGAGTATAGAAATTGGTTTTAATGTTACGTATCTGATTGATGCGCTTAACAACATGGAGCAGGATATGGTGAAACTTGAACTATCAGACTCCAATAGCTCGGCTTTGCTCACGATCCCCGAGAACGCAACATTCAAATACGTCGTAATGCCCATGCGTATTTAACTTAATCGCTCTCACGCTATAAACAAGTAACCCTCAAATGACAGAAGAAAACAAGACCACCAATAAAAATCAACCCGAGGTTATCGTAAACATCGAATCGACAAATGAAGAGAGTTCCAACTTTCAACCAACGATTGATGCACATCAAATCGGAGCCTCAGAGGCATACGGCGAAGGCTCTATTCAAATACTTGAAGGATTAGAGGCTGTACGCAAACGTCCTGGAATGTATATCGGTGACACCTCTGACGGTACAGGGCTACACCATTTGGTTTTCGAGGTCGTTGACAACTCCATTGACGAGTCGCTGGCAGGTCATTGTGACGACATTCTTGTGACCATCCACTCTGACAACTCGATCAGTGTTGTTGACAACGGTCGTGGTATTCCAACCGGTGTAAAGATGGACGACAAACATGAGCCCAAACGGTCAGCGGCTGAGATTGCCTTGACCGAGCTTCATGCCGGTGGCAAGTTCAACCAGAACAGCTACAAGGTCTCAGGCGGTCTGCACGGTGTTGGTGTGAGCTGTGTCAATGCACTATCAAAAATGTTGCGCCTGACGATCCGTCGTGATGGCAAGGTGCACGTTATGGAGTTCAGTAAAGGATTCGTACAAAATCGAATTACCGAGTCTGTTAACGGCGTTGATGTCTCGCCAATGAAAATCATCGGACAAACAGAAAAGCGCGGCACAGAAGTTCACTTTTTGCCAGACACCGAGATATTCAAGGAAAACAATGATTTTCACTATGAAATTCTCAGTAAGCGCTTACGCGAACTAAGCTTCTTGAACAACGGTGTTCGAATTCGCCTCAAGGACGAAAGGACCGGTAAAGAAGACGATTTTGCAGGTGCAGGCGGTGTACAGGGCTTTGTGAAATTTATCAATATTGGTAAAACCGAGTTACACAGCAACATTTTCCATGCAATGGGAGACCGTCAGAGCGACCAGGGAACCAATGTTGGTGTCGAAGTGGCAATGCAGTGGAATAGCGGCTACAACGAACAGGTTTTATGTTTTACCAACAACATACCGCAACGCGATGGCGGAACACACCTGACAGGATTACGCGCCGCCATGACGCGAGTTATCAACAAATATATTGAAGACGCAGAGCTTGCGAAAAAAGCTAAGGTGGAAGTGACTGGTGATGACATGCGCGAAGGGCTTTGCTGTGTGCTGAGTGTGAAAGTGCCAGAGCCTAAATTCAGCAGTCAGACCAAAGACAAGCTCGTCAGCTCCGAGGTGCGTGGCCCGGTTGAAGACATTGTTAGTAAGCTCCTGGGGGACTACCTACAAGAGCGTCCTTCAGATGCAAAAGCCATTTGCAGCAAAATTATCGAAGCAGCGAGGGCTCGCGAGGCGGCCCGCAAGGCGCGCGACGTTACGCGTAAGGGCGCTCTGGATGGCATGGGACTACCAGGCAAACTGGCGGACTGCCAGGAAAAAAACCCTGCAATGTGTGAAATCTATATCGTTGAGGGCGACTCCGCCGGAGGCTCGGCCAAACAAGGCAGAGACAGGAAATTTCAGGCAATCCTTCCCTTGCGAGGAAAAATCCTCAACGTCGAAAAAGCGCGCTTTGAAAAGCTGCTAACCAGTAATGAGATTTTGACCCTCATCAAGGCCCTAGGCACCGGTATTGGCAATGTTGGTGGTGCTGGTGGAAAGGATGATTTCAACGTTGATAAGCTTAGATATCACCGCATCATCATCATGACAGACGCTGATGTGGACGGTGCTCACATCCGAACCCTGCTACTGACCTTTTTCTACAGGCAAATGCCACAACTGGTAGAGCGAGGCCACATTTACATAGCGCAACCTCCTCTATACAAAGTCAAGGCAGGCAAAGAAGAGCTTTACTTGCAAGGGCCAAGCGAGCTTGACAACTTTTTGCTGCGCATTGCCCTTATTAACGCCTCGGTATTTACCGGTGGGCTTGAAGTTGACAACACGGGCGTGCGCAAGGGAACCACTATTTCTGGCGACACTTTGGCCGAACTCGCCAGAAAGCACCAGATTGCTCAGGCGGTTATTGCTCGTCTGCAAAACTTCATGGATGCCGAAGCACTCAGATCAGTTGCTGATGGCGTATCTTTGAACCTGGACACGGTGCAAGACGCAGAAAAATCTGCAGCCGCTTTACAAGCCCGGTTGCCTGATGCCGAGGTCGCTGGCGAGTTTGATGTCCGCACCGACAAACCCATACTTCGTATTAGCCGTCGCCACCATGGCAACGTAAAAAGCAGCGTTCTTACTCAAGACTTTGTTCATGGTGCTGACTATGCTGCCTTGTCCGAAGCCGCCAACACGTTCAAAGGTCTTTTGTCAGAAGGCGCGCGTGTTATGCGTGGCGAGGGAGATCGTCAAAAAGAGGAGAAGGTCACCGACTTTAGACAGGCGATGGCCTGGTTAATCGGTCAAGCTGAAGCGGCAACCAGTCGTCAACGCTATAAAGGGCTTGGAGAAATGAACCCATCACAGTTGTGGGAGACAACCATGGACCCTACCGTGAGACGACTGCTTAAGGTACAAATTGATGATGCCATTGAGGCCGACCGGGTTTTCACCATGCTGATGGGTGATGAGGTTGAACCAAGGCGCGAGTTCATTGAGTCAAACGCACTACGCGCGGGAAATATCGACACCTGAGTTTGTGCAAGGCCTTTTAGTGCTTATGCCTGGACAGTCATTGCGAACCTCAAACCGGGAACCCAACAAATGAAAAGCTGGCTTTTACCTAACGCACCCAGGAATAACCTTGGGGACTTTTGGTTTTGTGGTTGTTCTGGTGTTCCGATCATGCCCGGGGGCGGGGGGGGCGTCTCAGCGCGTCGCGCGCCGGTTGTTATTGGTGGAAAGCGGGCGCGCACGATTGACGTCCACGCACACTGTTACTTTCAATCGGCCATCGATCTCATGGGTGAAGAAGCTATGGCGGTTCTGCCGCCGGTAAAGGGCGTTCCCGAGCACTTTCTCCAAGTAGACAAGCAGCTTGCTTTAAGGTTCGAGTCTATGGACCGTATGGGCGTCGACATGCAGGTGCTCAGCATCAATCCTTTCTGGTACAAAAAGGATAAGGAAACTGCCGAGGCGATTTGTCGTATTCACAACGAAACATTTGCCGAGATGTGTTCTTTGCACTCGACGAGATTAGCTGCTTTTGCTTCTTTACCGATGCAGTATCCTGAACTTGCTGTAGAAATGCTTGAACAGGCGGTAAAAAAGCTGGGTCTCAAGGGTGCTGCGATCGGGGGCAGCGTAGCCGGCGAAGACTTTAGCCATACTAAATATCACCCGGTACTTGCCAAGGCCCAAGAACTAGGTGTCATGCTTTTCGTTCATCCCCAGAGCACCCCAGAGTTGCAGGCGCGTTTTAAGGGAAACGGCTGGCTCTCCAACGTCATTGGCAACCCGCTCGACACCACCATTGCTTTACAGAAACTAATCTTTGAGGGCGTATTCGACAAGTTTCCCGAGCTTAAGGTTTTGGGTGCCCATGGTGGTGGATTTCTAGGCTCGTATGCGCCGCGCATGGATCGCAGCTGTTTTGTGTCGCCGCAGAACTGTAACCCCGAGATCGTGCTGAAGAAGAAGCCGACCGAATACATCCGCCAGATCTATTTTGATGCACTGGTCTTTACCGGCGAAGCCTTGCGCCACCTGGTCGCCGAGGTTGGCGCCGATCAGATCATGATGGGCACAGACCACCCCATTCCGTGGGAAGACGACCCCGTTGGCCATGTGATGGCGACCCCCGGTCTTACCGACGAACAACGCCTAGCAATTCTCGGTGAAAATGCACGGCGCGTGTTAGGCCTTATGGCTTGAGACCTTTTGTTCAACCCCGCCAGACAGCTTACGAAGGAAAACTGATGAGAAACCTGTTGAAACCCACACATTATTCTCGCTTTGTACAACACTTGACGACTTGTGTCGTTGTGCTGAC